>JACDQN010000103.1 GCA_015657575.1 Sphingopyxis sp. | reverse complement strand
TCTCGGAAAAGATCAAGGTCAACGACGCGCGCGGCAACCCGATCGAGATGGCGGCGCAGGTCGTGTGGCGCGTCACCGATACCGCGCAGGCGCTGTTCGACGTCGACGACTATAAGGAATTCGTCCTCGCGCAGATCGAGGCCGCGGTGCGCTCGATCGGCTCGCGCTATCCCTATGACGATCATGAGCATCACGACGTGACGCTGCGCGGCAATCATGAAGAGGTCGGGGTCGAGCTGCGCAAGGCGCTGATCGAACGGCTCGATGTCGCGGGAATCACCGTCGACGAATGCGGCCTGACCCACCTCGCCTACGCCCCCGAGATCGCCGGCGCGATGCTGCGCCGCCAGCAGGCCGAAGCGGTGGTCGCCGCGCGCGCGAAGCTGGTCGAAGGCGCGGTGTCGATGGTCGAGATGGCGCTGACGCAATTGTCCGAAAAGCAGGTCGTCGAACTCGACGACGAACGCCGCGCCGCGATGGTGTCGAACCTGATGGTCGTCCTGTGCGGCGAGCGCGACACCCAGCCCATCGTCAACACCGGCTCGCTCTACTGAGAAAAAATCCCGTTCGTGTCGAGCGAAGTCGAGACACCCCATTTGGGCGCACGATCTCCCGGCATCTCGACTTCGCTCGATGCGAACGGGAATTGAGGGTCTTAACCATGCCCACGCAGTCCAAGAAAGCCTTCGCCCTCCGCCTCGATCCGGCACTCTATGCCGCGATCGAGCGGCTGGCCGCGGCCGAACTGCGCAGCGCCAATGCCGAGATCGAGATCCTGCTCCGCGAGGCGCTCGGCCGCCGGGGTGTGAACGTCAAACAATCGGAAGCGCCCAAGCGCGGGCGGCCGCCGAAGCATGAGGAAGGCTGAGATGCTGCACCTGTTTCTCGACAATCGTCCCTGGTTCCGGCCCAAAAGCCGCGGTTACGGCACCGGCCTGCCGATCGCCTGGCAGGGCTGGGTGATGCTGGCGATGCACATGGCGCTGATTGCCGGCATCTCGGTCTTGCTGCGCAACCAGCCGGTCCCGATGGCGATCTTCGTCATCCTGGCGGGCCTCGCCCCGCTGCCGCTCTATCGCGCCAAGACCGAAGGCGGTTGGCGCTGGAGATAGCGGGGGCGGGAGATGGCGATTTTTGGGGTGGGGGGCTGTTATCCACTCTTGTCTCTCTCGTCATCCCGGGCTTGACCCGGGATCCCGCTTTCGAAGGCATCGCCCCGCGTCACAGACAGCGGGACCCCGGATCAAGTCCGGGGTGACGATCAAGGGAGGGTGCCCAATCGGTCGCCACCGCTCATTCCCATCCTTCAGAAGCTTTTCCACCATCGGCGCCCCCGCCCCGCTTGCCCCCGACTCGCTTGATGGTTAAGGCCGGTCCATGACCGCCGCCGTGCCCCCCGTCCGCATCGCCCCCTCGATCCTCAGCGCCGATTTCGCGCGGCTGGGCGAGGAAGTGCGCGCAATCGAGGCGGCGGGCGCCGACTGGGTGCATATCGACGTGATGGACGGCCATTATGTGCCCAACCTGACGATCGGCCCGATGGTGGTAAAGGCGCTGCGCCCGCATTCGACGCTGCCCTTCGACGTCCATCTGATGATCAGCCCGGTCGACTCTTTCCTCGACGCCTTTGCCGCCGCGGGCGCCGACATCATCACCGTCCACCCCGAGGCGGGACCGCACATCCACCGCACCGTCCAGCACATCAAGTCGCTGGGCAAACAGGCGGGCGTGTCGCTGAACCCCGCCACGCCGGCGAAGATGCTCGACTATCTGATCGACGATATCGACCTGGTGCTGATCATGAGCGTCAACCCCGGCTTCGGCGGCCAGAGCTTCATCTCCAGCCAGCTGCGCAAAATCGAAGCGGTGAAAAAGATGATCGAAAAGTCGGGCCGCGACATCCGTCTCGAAGTCGACGGCGGCATCGACGCGGGCACCGCGCCGCTCGCCATATCGGCGGGCGCCGACGTCCTCGTTGCGGGCACCGCGACCTTCAAGGGCGGCCCGGACGCCTATGCCGACAATATCCGGCGGCTGCGCGGCGCCTGATCGATGGAGGGGAGACCATTGTCCGCTGCCCCCGCCAACCGACCGCCCGAACCCGGTGACGACGCCGCGCCGATCGACGATTCGATCGAGCCCGGCAAGCGCCTGATCCGCCTGCCCGCCGACAAGGGGCTGTCGCTCGGCGACCGCGTATCCAACTATATCACCCGGCTGACCTGGCGCACGCCGCTCCACGCGCTCCGCCTGAAGGGCCGGTTCCCGCTGAAACTGCTCGGCGTGCCGGCCGATCCCGTCCCCGGCGACGCGCGCGCGGGCACCGCGATCCGCGCCGGCCATTTCCTGCATCGCGGATTGAAGCTGTCGCTGGGCGACCTCGATTTCGCCGCGCTCGACGTCGCGCCGACCTTTGCCGACTATCTCCACAGCTTCGCCTGGCTGCGCGATCTGGCCGCGACGGGGACGCGTGCCGACGGCGTCCCGATCGCCGAGGCGGTCGTGCGCCACTGGCTCGGCGTCCATGGCGAGGCGGTGAGCGAGCCCGCGTGGCGCGCCGACAACACCGCCTGGCGCATCCTCTTCTGGGCCGCGCACGCGCCGCTGATCCTGTCGTCGAGCGACCTCGTCTATCGCTCGGCGGTGCTCAACCACCTCGCGCGCGCGGCGCGCCACCTCGACCGCGCCGCCGACAAGACGCGCCCCGGCACCGGGCAGATGGTCGCGTGGACCGGCATCGTCGCCGCCTCGCTGCTGATGCCCGGCGGCGAACCGCGGCAGGTGTTCGGCGAGGCGGGGCTGCGCAAGGTCCTCGAAACCAGCTTCTACGCCGACGGCGGCAACATCTCGCGGTCGCCGCAGGCGCAGCTCGACGCGATCATGGCGCTGTCGATGCTCGTGCGCATCTATGACATGCGCCGCATGGAAGTACCCCCCCTTCGTGCAGGAAGTGCTGGCGCGCGCCGTGCCGCGCGTGCTCGGGCTCGTCCGC
>JACDQN010000102.1 GCA_015657575.1 Sphingopyxis sp. | reverse complement strand
TGCAGCGCCTGTGCGTCTGCAAGGAATTCATGGGTGTTGCGGGCGAGCGGCAGGCGCCGCGCGATCGCCGAGAAAACTCGCTGCCGCGCGCAGATGCCGGTCGATCCACGCGTCGGTTTCGGCGGCATCGAGCCCCGCAGGGGCGTGGAGCCGCCGCGCGATCGCGGTGCGCTGGCTGTGGACATAGGCGTCGGCGCCATCGAGTTCGCGGCGCGCCTGCTTGATCAGATCGGCGCTGTTGGTGATCAGCGCCTCCTTCGACACCGGCATCGCGCGCTCGGGCTTCAACGCGGGACCGAAGCGCGCCCACGCCTGCCACAGCGCGAGCAGACCCGCCGCGATCAGGCAGAAGGTGATGCCGATGAAGGGCGGAACGAAAGCGAAGCGGAGCAGCGAGCGCTGGCTGCCGAAACCGTTCAGCGTCAGGTCGAAGGCGATGCCGTCGGCCGCGCTGTCCTCGGCGACCGCGTCGATCAGATAGGCGGCGGAGCGCGCCTTGTCGCGCGACGCAAGGCGAGGTTGTTGATCAGGTCGGGGTCGGCGAGGATATAAAGATCCTTGTCGCGCGTCCGCGCCAGCACCGCGCCGCCCGCCGGTCCAGCAATCAGCGTTTCGAGCCCCGCTCCTTCGACCGTCTGCACGTCTTCGGGCAGCTCGACCGAAAAGCGCCGCCCGGCAATATTGACGGGGACCGTCTGCGCCTTGGCCGGCCGCGCCGTGATTTTGACCTCGCCGAATTGCGCGGGGGGCAGCAGCTGCGCGGGCGGCGTGTCGGCGTAGCCCGCGCTGACCCATCCAGCCTTGACCTTCTGTCCTGGGACCCGCCCCGCGATCCATTTGGGCAGCACGACAAGCGACCGGTTCAGATTGTTGGCGGTCAGCAGCTCGGTGATCTCGGGCGTCTTGGTCCGGTGCGTCGGCGTCAGCACGAGCAGCGGGTTATACTCCTCGTACAACACCGGCCCGGTGCCGCGCTCCATCGTCACCGTCGCATTGCTGCGTTCGAGCAGATCGACGATCCCCGCATAGCCCGGCGCCGCCTTCGACAGCGCATGGCCGCGCCCGTCGTTGCCGCTCGACAGCTGCGGTCCCAGCGCGATCAGCGCCCAGAGCGCGATGAAGGCGATCACGCCGACCACGACCACCGCGATCACCAGCCGCGGGTTGAAACCGCCGTCGTTCGTCGCGCCCTCGGTCATGCGCGCGCCCAGTTCTTCGGCACGGTCAATTCGGCATAGGCGCTGCGGCACTGCTGCCACGCGTCAGCGTCGATCGAGCGGCCGCCGAACAGGCTGATCTCGACCGCACGCGCGATGCGGCTGAATGCGTCGCGCGCGACCATGGGCAGATCGCTCGCCTCAGCGAGCTCGCGCGAGGTCATCGCGGGGCGGACGAGCCCGGGGCGCCGACCCTCGATATCCTCGACGCTGCGATAGAGGAGCAGGTGCACCGCTTCGGCAAAGCGTCCCTCGGCGGCGAGTGCATCGGCCTCGGCGAGCAGCGCACGGGCGGCGCCCGCTTCGGCGCGTCCGACCATATCGGCCTCGTCGATCTCCTCGCGCCGGCGCCGGAGCCGCAAATTGTCGACCCACTGCGCGAAACCCGGCACGAAATGATAGAGGAAAAAGAGGACCAGCAGCGCGGCGGCGATCCACATCAGCGGCTTGGCGGCGGGGGTCGCCCACTGAAAGAAAGTGCCGATCGCCTCGAACAGGCTCTTCAGCCACTCGGGCGTCTGCGGCGGGGGTTCGGACGGCGGAAAGCTCGTCTGGATCTCTCCGCCCGCGATCGTCTGTCCATAGCCCGGATCGACCAGTTCGGGATCGAGCAGCCAGCCCTGATCGGGCGCCGCGGCCGGGGCCTGGGCGAGTCCCGTCATCATATTGAAAAACTGGCCCCGCCCGGCTGTATCATCGACAGCGGTGGTAGCGCGAGCGGACGCAGCAAGGCAAGAGATGCTTGCGCGCCGAACTGCCCCGATATAGCGCGCGCCTGATATTGGGAGAATGACGGTGGACGCGGCGCAGGCGGTACATGAAAAATTCCTCGCGGCGCTGGCGGGAGGGGCTTTGCCCGACCGCGCCGACGCGCCCGACCCCGCGCTGATCGGCCTATCGCGCGCCGATGCCACCGATATCTTCCTGTCGCAGCTGACCAGCCGCCAGATGGACCGGCTGTCGCGTGCGCTCCAGGCGCGCGGCGAAGGCTTCTATACGATCGGTTCGTCGGGGCACGAGGGCAATGCCGCGGTGGCCGCGGCGCTGCGCGTCACCGACATGGCCTTCCTCCACTATCGCTCGAACGCCTTCCAGCTCCATCGCGCGCGCCAGCTGCCCGGCGAGACCGCGACGTGGGACATGCTGCTGAGCTTCGCCGCCTCGTCCGAAGACCCGATCTCGGGCGGCCGGCACAAGGTGATCGGATCGAAGCCGCTCAATATCCCGCCGCAGACATCGACGATCGCCTCGCATCTCCCGAAAGCGGTCGGCGCCGCCTTCTCGATCGGCATCGCGCGGCGAAACGGCATGAAGGACCTGCCGCTGCCCGACGATGCGGTGGTGCTGACCAGCTTCGGCGATGCGTCGGCGAACCATTCGACCGCGCAGGGCGCGTTCAACACCGCGGGCTGGGCGGCCTTCCAGGGCTCGCCGATGCCGCTGATCTTCCTGTGCGAGGATAATGGCATCGGCATCTCGACGCGCACGCCGACCGGCTGGATCGAGGCGCAGTTCCGCCACCGCGCCGGGCTCCACTATATCCAGTGCGACGGCACCGACCTCGCCGCTGCCTATGCCGGCGCGAAGGAGGCCGCCGACTATGCGCGCCGCACGCGCAAACCCGTCTTCCTCCACATGGCGACGGTGCGGCTTTATGGCCACGCCGGTTCGGATGTGCAGGGCGCCTATCTGCCCAAGGCGCTGATCGAATCGGACGAAGCGCGCGACCCGCTGCTGAAGGGCGCGGCGCTGATGGCCGAACAGGGCTGGATGACACCTGCCGAGATCGCCGACGCCTATGAGGAGATCGGCGCCACCTTGGCGCGGCAGGCCGAAGTGGCGATCAAACGCCCTAAAATCACCACGCCCGCGCATGTGATGCAAAGCCTGATCCCGCCGAAGCGTGGGGTGACACGCCCCAACACCCCTTCGGCCGAAGATCGCCAGGCAATGTTCGGCAGCGACGCGGCGCAGATGGACAAGCCGATGCATATGGCACGGCTCTTGAGCTGGGCGCTCGCCGACCTGATGCTCGCGCACAAGGAAATCGCCGTGATGGGCGAGGATGTGGGGCCGAAGGGCGGGGTCTATAACGTCACCGCCAAGCTCCATCAGCGCTTCGGCTCGTCGCGCGTGATCAATACGCTGCTCGACGAACAGGCGATTTTGGGCCTCGCGATCGGCATGGCGCATAACGGTTTCGTGCCGATGCCCGAGATCCAGTTCCTCGCCTATGTCCACAACGCCGAAGACCAGATCCGCGGGGAGGCGGCGACCCTCAGCTTCTTCTCGAATGGCCAATATACCAACCCGATGGTGATCCGCATCGCGGGGCTCGGCTATCAGAAGGGCTTCGGCGGCCATTTCCACAACGACAACAGTCTCGCGGTGTTCCGCGACATTCCCGGCGTCATCCTCGCAGTACCGTCGAATGGCCGCGATGCCGTCGCGATGCTGCGCGAATGCGTGCGGCTCGCGCGCGAAGAACAACGCGTCGCCGTCTTCGTCGAACCGATCGCGCTTTACATGACTCGCGACCTCCATGAGGAGGGCGACGGCCTGTGGACCAGCGTCTATGAAGCGCCCGGCGAGGGTGTGCCGATCGCTTTCGGCGATGTCGGCGTCCACGGCGATGGCAGCGATCTTGCGATCGTCACCTATGGCAATGGATATTATCTCTCGCGTCAGGCCGAAAAGCTGCTCGCCGCCGACGGGGTCAAGGCGCGCGTGATCGACTTGCGGTGGCTCGGCCCGGTCGACGAGGACAAGCTCGTCGCCGCCGTCGGCGACGCGAAGCGCATCCTGATCGTCGACGAATGCCGGATCACCGGATCGCAGAGCGAGGCACTGATGGCGACGTTCGTCGAGCGCACGCCGGAGAAGAAGCTCGCGCGGATCGCCGCCGACGACAGCTTCATTCCGCTGGGGCGGGCTGCGACGCTGACGCTGCCGAGCCGCGATTCGATCGTCGCCGCGGCGAAGGAGCTGCTTGCGAAATGACGATCTTCATCTTTGTGCCCCTGCGAAGGCAGGGGCACGACGGCTTTTCGGAGAGGGCGCAGTGATGGGAACCAACCGCAAGACTGCGCTCGTCGTAGCCCCCGGCCGCGGCACCTATGGCAAGGGCGAACTCGGCAGCATCGCGCGGCTTCACGGCGAGCGCTTCGCCGACCTCATCGCGAACTTCGACGCCCAGCGCCGCGAGCGTGGCCAGCCGACCGTCACCGAACTCGACGGCGCCGACCGTTTCAGCGTCGCAACCCACATGCGCGGCGACGTCGCGGCGCCCTTGATCTACACCGCGACCGCGTTCGACTGGCTCAGCATCGACCCCGACCAGTACGATGTGGTCGCCGTCGCGGGCAATTCGATGGGCTGGTACAGCGCGCTTGCGATCGGCGGAGCGGTGTCGGTCGACGACGGCTTTCGCATCGCAAACGCGATGGGCCTCAACAGCCAGACGCACGGTCCCGGCGGCCAGATATTGTTGCAGATCGTCGATGAGGATTGGCGGCCGATCCCGGGCCTTCGCGGACGGCTGCTCGATCTTGTTGCGTCGATCGGGGCGCGCGCCGGTCACGACCTCGCGCTGTCGATCGACCTCGCGGGCATGCTCGTCCTCGCGGGCAATGAGGAAGGCCTCGCGGCTTTGCTCGCCGAGGCTCCGCAAACCCCGGGCCGCGATCCGCTCCGTCTCGCGGGCCATGGTCCGTTCCACACGCCCTTGATGTTCGGCAGCTCGGACAAGGCGAAGGCCGAGCTCCCCGCCTCGCTCTTTTCAAGCCCCGCGATCCCGATGGTCGACGGCCGCGGCCATATCTGGCGCCGCTTTGCGTCCGATCCGGCCGCGATCTGGGAATATAGCTTCGGCCACCAAATCCTGGCGCCCTATGATTTCGCGCTGTCGGTGCAGGCCGCGGCCAAGGAATTCGCGCCCGACGTCCTGATCCTGCCCGGCCCCGGCGACACGCTGGGCGGCGCGATCGCGCAGGCGCTGATCGGGATCGAATGGCAGGGGATCAAAGGCAAATCAGACTTCATGGCGCGGCAGGCGTCGGACCCGATCCTGCTATCGATGGGCCGCGCCGACCAGCGCGCGCTCGTCACCCAATAGGGCCGACAGAGGGAAGGGATCCTTCTGCCGGCCCGGTTGGGACACGCGGCCAGGTGGGGTTGGCCACGATTTCGAACGGCGACGCCCATGGGGACCAACACAAGGGCGCTATGCCGTTCGATCTCCTTATAGCGGCCGTGCAGCGGTTTTGGCCGCACCGGCGGCTGCTTCATGCACCGAAATGGATATAGTTTCCGGCGTCGCGTCCCAGTTCGGCGGTGAACTGCAACCGCAGCAACTCGGCGATGTTCGTCGTGCCCGCGCGCCGCATGATATTGGCGCGGTGCACCTCGACCGTGCGCGGGCTGAGGTCGAGCCGCCGCGCGATCGCCTTGTTGCCGAGTCCGGCGGCGATCGCCTCCAATATGTCGCGTTCGCGCGGCGTCAGCGCCGCCAGTCGCGCGGCGGCGCCGCGGCGATGCGCCAGCGCGTCTTGCCGCGCCCGCAAATGGTCCAGCGCGCCATCGACCGTGCGCCGGACGAGCCGCGGATCGAGCGGTGCGGGCAGCAGGTCGTGCGCCCCGCCGCGCAGGACCGCGCGCGCTCGGCCATGCTCAGCCGGTCGGCGGCCACGAACAGCGCCAGGTCGCCGCGCCCCGCGACACGGTCGAGCAACGCCGCGCCGTCGGTGCGGCCGGGCTGCCGCCAGTGAAAGAGCAGGATACCGGGGCTCCGCTCGGCATCGGCTTCCAGCCACGCATCGGCGCTCGCAAAGCTGCGCACGACGCGCCGACCTCCCGCCGCAAGCACTCGGAAACAAGCCGCGCGCTCGATTGGGTCGGGCAGGACAAGATGGATTTGGACCCCATTGTCGGTCATCGCGCAAGGGTGGCGCAGCGGCGGCGGTCAGCCCAGTGCGACTGGCTCGGTTCCGGCTTCAGAATGAAGCGAAATGCGCCTCAGCGTATGCGATAGAGATAGGCCGGCTCGTTCGGGTAGCGCAGCTTGCGCCAGATGCCCGCGGGCAGCACGCGGTCGGCGCCCGCGCCTTCGAGCGCCATGGCGAGATAGCTCGGTTCGGGCGTATATTCCTCGACCAACTCCCAGCCCGGCTGCGGCTGGTAGAGCGGCGCCCGCGCCGCATCCATCTTGGCATTGGACTTCGCGCCGCGCGCGGGATTGTAATAAAAGAGCGTGCCCGGCACCGGCGGCGTATCGACGGCACGTGCGGTCGATCCGGCCCAGCGCAGCAGCAGGTCGGCGCGGTAGCGCGTCATCGGGTCGGTGCCGACCCGTTCGCCGGGCCGCGCCGCGAGCGCCGCGACCAGCTGTTCTTCGCCGAAGGTCGGGTCGCGATTCTCGACATAGATCCCGGCGAGATTCGTGCCCACGAGCAGCGCGAGCCCCGCCAGCGCCGCCCAGCGCGCGCGCGCCGCACCCTGCTGGACGAGCAGCCCCAGTGCGGTCCCCGTCAGCAGGCACGCCATCGTCGCGGTGACCATGAAATAGCGCGGATTGAGCGGCAGCAGATGCTGCGCCGCGCCGACGCAGACGAACCAGCAGAGCGCAAACAGCGCGAGCAGCCGCGCGAAATGGCGCACGCGCTCCGGTACCGACCGCGCGAAGCAAAGCCACGCGCCGAGCGGTACTGCGAGGAACATCAGCGCCATGAATTCCTGGTTGACCAGCAACACGAGGAACGGGTCGACGAGCGGGTGCACGATCACATTGCCGGCGAGGTCGATCGAGCGGTCGATCGTCGCGTCATGATGGAGCGAGATGTTGAACCGGTAGAGCGGGTCGCCGGTCATGATGCCGAGATAGAGCAGCTCGAGCGACCAGACCGCGAGAAAACCGACCGCGATCCACAGATAATGCCAGCGATTGAAACGATGCCCCGCGAGGAACAGCAGGCCGAAAAAGGGAATGATGAAGATCGCGGTCTCGCGCGCGAGAAAGGCGACTCCGACGAGCGCGCCCGCGCCGATCAGGCGTGCGCGGCCCGGCCCTTCCTCAAGGCAGCGGAAACAGAGCAGCCACGCACCGAAGAGCAGCGCCATTTCGATGACGTCGACATTGGCGATCGACGCCTCGACGACGAGCAGCGGGCTCGTTACGCAGGCGAGCAGCGCAAAAAAGGCGGGCACCGGTCCCGCGACGTCGCGCGTCACGCGCCACGCGGCCACGAGGAAGCCGATCAGATAAAGCAGCGACGGCAACACCATCGCGAATTCGTTGCCCCCGAAGGTCAGAGAAGACAGCGCCATCGGGATGGTGATCGGATAGCGGATCGTGCCATGTCCCCCGACGAAGGGAAAATGCTCGATCCAGCCATAGGCGCCGCGCGCATAGGTCACGTCGTCAGACGCGATATACCCAACCCACGCGAGCGCGACGAGCAGCGCAAACAGCGCGAGGGCGATCCACAGGCCGCGGCGTCCGTGGCCGATCAGGCGTTCGATGGCGGTGATCATAAGGGACGATATACCCACAGGCGCGAGAGCAGGAAGGCCGAGCCGATCACGACGATATCGACCGCAATCTTGGCGAGATATTCATTGGCGCCCAGCCGCTCGATCGCGAGCCACAGCAAGGCCGAGGAAAGCAGCAGGTTGAAACCGAGCACCCCGAGATAGGAAGCGAATTGACGCCCGGCGCCGTCCCGCTGCGCCCAGCGGAAGGTCACTTGGCGGTGCAGCACGAAGCCCAAGGCCGCGCCGGCGATCTTGCCCGCGAGATTGGCGGGCAGGAACTGCCCCGGCATCAGGAACAGCAGCGCCGAATAGATCGCGAAATCGGCGGCGAGCACAATCGCGCCGACACAGGCGTAACGGATGGCATGGGCGACCCAGCCGTTGCCGGCGATCATGGTTGCGGCTCGTGCGGGACGATGTCGGCGAGCGAAAAGGTCGGCTGGATCGGCACGCGCGGCTCATTCGCCATGTCGAACGACAGGAAATTGAGCAGGAACTGCACGCCGAGGATGATCGGCAGCACCGCGATCATCACCGTGCCCGTGCTCGCGACCTCGCCGCTGCTCACCGAATGATACCATTGCACCGAGCCATAGATCGTCCCGAAGATCAGGAAGATCAGCCCGAACAGCAATTGCAGCGACGCCGGGCTGAAATCGCGCAGGAAATAGGTGTAGAAGATGCGCTTGGTCAGCTCGCGCATATTTTTCGAAAAGAAATGCCACAGCTCCTTGCGGACATGCAGATTGCTGACCTCGTCGCCATAGACCGCCTCCATCGGCACGTCGGCGACCACCGCGCGCGCGTTGCCGAGGTTGATCAGCATGTCGGTCTCGAAGAAATAACGCTCCGACACATTGGCGAATTCGATGCTGTTCAGCGCCGCCGCGTGGATCGCCGTATAGCCGTTGGTGGGATCGAAAATGCCCCAGTAACCACTCGACAGCTTGGTCATGAACGACAGGCCGGCGTTGCCGTAGAGCCGCACGCGCGGCATCTTGCGCACGTTCCACAGGCTGTGGAAGCGGTTGCCCTTCGCATAATCGGCCTGCCGCGCAAGCACCGGGCGCGCGATATGCGGGATCAGCGCGGGATCCATCTGTCCGTCGCCATCGACCTTGACGACGATGTCGGCGCCCGCGGCGAGCGCGGCGCGATAACCGCTGATCACCGCGCCGCCGACGCCGCGGTTCCGGTCATGAAACAGGACGCGGACGCGCCCGTCCTTGCACTCGCTTTCGACGAAGAGCCCCGATCCTTCGGGGCAGGCGTCGTCGACGACGAAGATCATCGCCACTTCCGGCCCGATCCGCGCGATGACGTCGAGCACATGCGCCTTCACACGAAAGCTCGGGATCACCACCGCCAGCACCTGGTCGGGGCGCGTCGCGCCGGGGAAGGGAACATGTCTGGGCTGCCACATGGCGCTTCCTTAGCCCGGAAATGTAAAAATATGTTGCGCCGAATGATCGGGCGACGGGCTTTTGTCGAAGGGGAGGATCGCGGGCGACGCGAACGCCTCCCCTCGCTGGCCCGCCTGATCATAGCCATAGACGCTGCACCCCCGCAGAAGGTCCGTCGCCCCCGCGCTGTTCGGGCAGTACCGCAGCGTCGTCGCATCGTCGATCAGCATCTGGCCCTTGGGCAGAAAGCTCAGAAAACTGCCGAACTTCATTCGCGATTCAAGTTTGCGGACACCTTTTTCGCCTTAAAGCGACAAAAGCGACGGACGTGCGCGGCCAAACTGTCTCCTTTGTCGCTTTACGCGATGCCCCACGCGCACACCGTGCCGCGGGCGCGGGACCACGCCCGCGGGGAACGGGACGGAAACGCGGCAGAGCATGGCGAGGAGGCTAAAGTACACCGGTTTTTCAGATGCGCGCGAGTTTAGGGGTTATTGCACCCGTCACCGTAATTGCGTCCGGGCCCGCCGCGTCGGCAAGGAGCTCGAGATAGAGGGCATAATCCCCGTCCTCGAAAAAGGTCCGCTCCCGACGATTGCCGCGCTGCGTCACATGATGCGGGACACCGGGAAGGACAAAACGCGGAAGGCGGGCCATCCAAAAACTCCATGAGAATTTAGAGTTTAAGTAAACTGTCACCGTAAGAACGTAATAACTGTAATAATTTTGCCGTAATTGCACCGTAATTTAAAGACTATCTCGGCCAGCGATATAGTTTCTCAGGGTAAGAAAACGGAGGATTACCTTTAACTACCTGCTCAATATCCTGCATAAGCCAAGAGCCGAGTTTGATATCCTCTGATCCCGCATCGCCGGGAGCTGGACGAACGCCGGGTTTTGGACCCATGGCATAGCCCTTATCATAATGAGCCTTTGCCTGTTCCATCATTTCTCTCAGTTGCGCCCAGCGCTCATCTCCAAGTTTGCTTCGCAAATGATCGAGACTTTGCTCAAGGCTGTCCCAACCCTCGTCATATGTTTGGAACTCTGTAGGATAATCTGATCCGTTACAATTCGTTGCAAGATAAACGATGCTTTCACGGAGTTCTTGCAGATTCTGGTCGATTATGAGCATCTGGAGATTCCTATTTTCCAACCCAGTAGAAGCCGCCATAGCTCTCGGGCCTGACGATCCCAATGGGAGCATTGTTGTTGGCAGCGCGGAAATCCATGATCTGAGGCGTCCGGGCGGATTTGAAGCCTAAAGTTCCATCCAAAATCGTCCCGCTCTGCGGGAAATAGAGATCAGGAATCCGGTAGGGCCCACTCGTTCCTTCAAGATAGAGGCGCTGATTGATACGGACAAGGTCGGTTCCATGGCCTTGTTCTAGCGCAAATGCTCTCAAATCTCGACGCGCGAAATCGTCAACGCGATTGGCCCTGAAAAGATGTTCGGGCTGCCCAATAGGAGCTCTGATTTCGCCAGCCGCAAGTTGAGCATCAACCCTCGCCAATCCCTTTTCATAAGCTGCAGCGTAGCGAGCCTGATAGACTGCCTCAAGCGAAGAATTACGGTGACAGTTTACTTAACCCCTAAATATGCCTTGCCTTGGGTCCTCGTTTCTTTGGCCTGAGGGTGATGCCGGCCTTTGCTTCCATAGCCTCCAGCCATTGCGGCGAACCGACTGGACGACCGATGCTTTCGGCCTTGCGGAGCGCGGCATAAGTGAATGCTTCATCGAACGCCTCATCCAGAAAAGCAGCGAAATCGCCGACGCGCTCCAGCGCTGGCGCGACGGTGACGACGCCATCATCAGCCGCGTCGCACAAGGCAAGGGTGCTCGCCCATTTCCAGTCCGTCGCCCGTTTCACCAGCCGCGCACGCACGGGATTGAGCGCCACATAACGAAAGGCGGCGACAAGATGCGCCTCATCCATGGCCACCGAACTGAACCGTCCCTGCCATAAATGGCCGGTCGTCCGCATGCGCGCGTTGATGTAGCCGGTGTAGCGCCGGTGCAGGTCACCAAAGGTTCGGCGCAACCCGTCCGCGTCGTGCGGCACCAGGATGATATGGACATGGTTGGGCATCAGGCAATATGACCAGATCTCCGTGCGGGCCCGCTGCACCGCGTCGGCAAGGAGGTCGAGATAAAGGGCATAATCCCCGTCCTCGAAAAAGGTCCGCTCACGATGATTGCCGCGTTGCGTCACATGATGTGGAATACCGGGAAGGACAAAACGCAGAAGGCGGGCCATCCAAAAGCTCTATGAGAATTTAGGGGTTAAGTAAACTTTCAACGTAATTTGAAACCATTCTTGACCAAGAATGCTTCGGCATGTTCCGCCGATACGACAGATGTACCACGTAATCCGCGCGAGCCGACCGTTTCTGCGGCTTCAAAACTTCGCTAGCAAGCCCGACTGAAATTCTAGCGCCCTTTCGACTTGACCCAGTTTGTCTAGTGGAAGTTCCGACAAGCGCTTTATCTCGTTTTCAATAAGCTGTTTGGCTTCCGCAGTTCGACCAACTTGCAGTAATGCCGCACCCATCATCCCACTGGGACGGATGGTTGGAATGAGATCCTCAATCGTCTGGATTTTATCAAGATAAGGTATAGCGATGTTCATCAAAGCAGGAGCAACGTCCCGCTTGAAACTATTCATAAATGCGTCGGGATTACGACAGAAATAGAGCTTTTGGTAATCACCGACTCCCTCTTCAGGGCTAAGATAGCCATTGTTGCCATTTGTGTATGGAATCCAATCAGGGAACCGATCCCAAAAATCGCCATAGATTACAGGGGAAGACGCATAAACAACGACATCATATCGCTCACCGCCACGAAGAACATCTGGAGAGATTATATGATAGATATCATTAGGTGCCTTTCGCCAGTACACACATCGCTTACTATCTTTACACGAAAACCCATGAGAATTAAGGAGCGGATCAAAGTTAATGCGGACTAGCCGCTTAAATTCGGTTTTTGTCATCGTACGCGATACAATTCTTCGGCTTGCGCCCCAAAACGGGTTTGGAACAAGGATTGGCGGCTTGTCGATATCGGAATTTGAGTCGTTCCGTAAGTCTTAAGGTCAAAAACCCGGGCATAGAAGGGATCGAAACGATGTGTCAGGAAAGCATCGGCTCCAATTGAACCGGGTGCGTTCCTGGCACCAGTGAGCAATGATGAATCGCGGAATATCTCCGATTGAAGGCGGTAGTCACTGCCGTCAATCCGCAATTCGCGGGCTAACCGCGTATTGAGCCTATCGAAAATGAGGTGCGAGCGAGAGCCGAACGCTTGATCAGTGTTCGTAATCAGCCCACGCGATGCCTGCCGCCGAGTCAATTCGGCCGCAATGTCTGCATTTCGATTTATCGCACCGACAACCGATGCTTCAGTTGCAAATCGCGCGCTCCCTTCTGCGGCAATCGTTTAGGCGTCAGGTTGCCAACTCAGATGGATTGCCGGGGTTTCGGCGAACCCGTTCTCCAAGAGCTTTGTTTTCGTAGCTTCAAACGAGGATTCGGCATCGAGCAATGATAGGGATACTTCACTAGAGTTTTCCGCCCCTAAAATGCCGATCTGCTGACCGATAAATAGAAGATACTTTTCCTGAAGGCCGCCGAAATTGCCCCAATAGTACTTCAATCCAGCTCGCCGAGCAGCGGCGACACGGGCGTCTGACCGAAGCTCGATGCCCTCAACTTCCTCCGGCGCGACTTCGAACCGAAGGCCAAAATAGACCACAAAAGTGTCGCTGCTCATTTGTTTATCCTCGTTTCGAAGCCCAACTTGTCTAGCATCCGCTGTAGCGCGGGGCTAGGACCGACACCTCCGTTGGCCCCACTTGGGGAGAATTCCCACCTGACGCCGCCAACCTGCCCTTGGCGCTGGAGCCACCAATCGCGTGCCAGTTCCTGCCTCTCGCGGCTTCCTAAAGACGTTCGCCCGACTTTTGATTCAATGGCCAATGTGTCGTCCCCCAGCTTCAACACATCGACGCGGCGGACGCCCCCAACGGTGGTGAACGTTTGCTCTGTCAGTGCGGGGGCCTCTCGTGCGGCGATCACGTCGCGGATAGCGTCTCCAGCCACCTTATTTGCCGTAATGTTCGGAACCGCCGTCTCTGCGGCACCAATGGTTGAGTGTGCTCGGCTGAACATCGTCGCATTTGACCTGCCAGCCTGCGCGCCCATTATTGCGAGGCCGAAGACTGTCTCAATTTTGCCATGCCATTCACGGTCCATTTGCTGGCCGGCGATGCTGAAACGCATCGGGCTTTTGTCGCGCATCGCCAGATCGTCCACCGTTATTCGGGATCGCGGTGGCACTAGCACCTCACCCAGCGAATCCTGGAGCCGACCGGGAATGCTCGTCACAAATGATGTCATGCGTGACATTATGCCTGGTCGAGGAGCATGCGATGTGCGGAAGATCGGTCGAACCTGCTGATGTGGCAAGGCTTGCAGATTGTTGGTCAACTGCATTCCCATCCGGTCAAGAGGCCAGCGGTATATCCAATAATCATTCTTGAAACCGAGGGCTTCCAATGCGGAGCCCATGACTGCGATCACCTCGCCGCCCGGCGCTGGGCGGTGACGACGATCGTATCGCCGTCGTCGTAATGGCCATACCCGTCACACCGAACGTACCGCCGTCCTCC
>JACDQN010000101.1 GCA_015657575.1 Sphingopyxis sp. | reverse complement strand
ATGCCGTCGCCGACGCGATCCGCGATCATTACAAGCCGGTCGGCAGGGCGATGATGTGCCGACTGCGCCGGTGACGGTGGCTGTGGCGTTGGCGGATAAGTTGGATACTGTCTTCAATTTCTTTGCGATCGATCAGGGGCCGACCGGCTCAAGGATCCTTTTGCGCTTCGCAGGCAGGCTTTAGGTTTCATAGCCTTGATCTTTGAAAACAACGTGCGCTGTTCGTTGCGGATATTGCTGCATCAAGCAGGGCAGCAGCGCTTTAATCAAAGAATGAATCAACTAATCGCCCAAAAGCCTGAAATTGAGAAATTCCTTATGGACGGATTGGCCGGTAAGGCGGCCGGAGACGATTGGATCGCGAAGTTCGCTAATACCGCGCTGGACGATTTTGGACCATTAAAGGTTGAGTTCGACGACACTGCCTTAACAGATTTGAACAGAATTTTTAAGTTCTCGTCTGCTTTTGAGAGCGTGGCAGAGAGAGTGAGATATTTCGTTGTCGACCGCCTCAAGGTTCAGCAGCGCGAAGCCGGCGTCCGTCATGACCTGATCGACGCGGTGTTCGCGCTTGGGGGCGAGGATGATCTTGTTCGGCTGCTCGCCCGCGTGAAGGCGTTGCAGGCGTTCATGGCGACCGAGGACGGCGCGAACCTGCTCGCGGGCTACAAGCGGGCGGCGAATATCCTGAAGCAGGCGGATATTGCTGTCACCCCCGCGGAGGCGGGGGCCGCTGGAGTTAGTGCTCCCACGACAACAGCCCCCGCCTTCGCGGGGGCGACGGATGTGGATCGTGTGCTGCTCGCTGCGCTTGACACCGCCGAGCCCGCCGCCGCCGCCGCCGTCACCGAAGAACGCTTCACCGACGCGATGGCCGCGCTCGCATCGCTGCGCGCGCCGATCGACGCCTTTTTCGACGGCGTGATGGTCAACGACCCCGACGAGGCGGTCCGCGCCTATCGCCTCGGCCTGCTGTCGCGCTTCACCGGCGCGGTGCATGGCGTCGCCGATTTCTCGAAGATCGAGGGCTGACCCTGCCCCTTTGAACGAACGAAGCAAAATTGAATCGACCAACTGGGATTGCATACGTAACCAGCCGCAACCTCCTCCCCAGGGGCAGCAGGAGTAAGACATGACGACGATGGTGCATTTGTTCGGCGGCGACGCGACCACGCGCGAGCGGTCGAAGGAATTGCTGGGCGGCAAGGGGTCGAACCTTGCCGAAATGGCCTCGATCGGCCTGCCGGTCCCGCCGGGCTTTACGATCACCACCGACGTCTGCACCCAATATTACGCCAATGGCGAGCAATTCCCGGCGGGCCTCGTCGAAGAGGTCGCCGCGGGCATCGCGCATATCGAGGGCATCACCGGCAAAAAGTTCGGCGATCCCGCCGATCCGCTGCTCGTCTCGGTCCGTTCGGGCGCGCGCGTGTCGATGCCGGGGATGATGGGACACCGTCCTCAACCTCGGGCTCAACGACAAAACCGTCGTCGGTCTGTCCGAAGCCTCGGGCGATCCGCGCTTCGCGTGGGACAGCTATCGCCGCTTCGTCCAGATGTACGCCGACGTCGTCATGGGCCTCGACCATGCCGAGTTCGAGGAAGCGCTGGAAATTGCCAAGGAAGACCGCGGCTTCTATCTCGATACCGAGATGTCGGCCGAGGACTGGCAGGCGCTGGTCAAGGAATATCAGGCGATCGTCGAGCGCGAGACCGGCGCCCCGTTCCCCCAGGAGCCGAAGGACCAGCTGTGGGGCGCGGTCGGCGCCGTCTTCGCGAGCTGGGAAAGCGACCGCGCGAAAGTCTATCGTCGCCTGAACTCGATCCCCGGCGAATGGGGCACCGCGGTCAATGTGCAGGCGATGGTGTTCGGCAATATGGGCGACACCTCGGCCACCGGCGTCGCCTTCACGCGCGACCCCGCGACGGGCGAGCGCGCCTGGTACGGCGAATGGCTGATCAACGCGCAGGGCGAGGACGTCGTCGCGGGCATCCGCACCCCGCAGTACCTTACCAAGGTCGCGCGCGAAAAGGCGGGCGCCAAGCCGGCGTCGATGGAAGAGGCGATGCCCGAGACCTTCGCCGAGCTCGGCCGGGTCTTCGATACGCTCGAGACGCACTACCGCGACATGCAGGACATCGAGTTCACCGTCGAACGCGGGACTTTGTGGATGCTGCAGACGCGTTCGGGCAAGCGCACCGCCAAGGCGGCGCTCAAGATCGCGGTCGATATGGCGGCCGAGGGTCTGATCAGTGAAGAGGAAGCCGTCGGCCGCGTCGATCCGGGCGCGCTCGACCAGCTGCTCCACCCGACGCTCGACCCCAAGGCGCCGCGCGACGTGCTGACCAAGGGGCTGCCCGCCAGCCCCGGCGCGGCATCGGGCAAGATTATGTTCGACGCCGACAGCGCCGAAAAGGCCGCGGGCATGGGCGAGGCGGTGATCCTCGTCCGTGTCGAAACCAGCCCCGAAGACATCCACGGCATGCACGCGGCCAAGGGCATCCTGACCGCGCGCGGCGGGATGACCAGCCACGCGGCGGTCGTCGCGCGCGGCATGGGCCGCCCCTGCGTCTCGGGCGCTGGCGGGCTGTCGATCGACGGCAATGCGCGCGTGCTGCGCGTCGGCGGGCGTGAGCTGCGCGAGGGCGATATCCTGACGCTCGACGGCTCGACCGGCGAGGTGATGGCGGGCGAGGTTCCGACCCTGCTGCCCGAACTGGCCGGCGATTTCGGCGTGCTGATGGGCTGGGCCGACAAGGTCCGCCGCATGAAGGTCCGTACGAACGCCGAAACGCCGCAGGATGCGCAGGTTGCGCGCGACTTCGGGGCCGAGGGTATCGGGCTGTGCCGCACCGAGCATATGTTCTTCGACGCCGCGCGGATCACCGCGGTGCGCGAGATGATCCTCGCCGACAGCGAGGAGGTGCGTCGCGCCGCGCTCGCCAAGCTGCTCCCCGAACAGCGCGGCGATTTTGGCGCGATCTTCGGGGTGATGGCGGGCCTGCCGGTGACGATCCGCCTGCTCGATCCGCCGCTCCACGAATTCCTGCCGACGCGCGAAGAGGACTTCGCCGACGTCGCCGCGGCGGCGGGCGTCGGGATCGAGGCGCTGAAGGCGCGCGCGAACGAACTGCACGAATTCAACCCGATGCTGGGGCATCGCGGCTGCCGCTTGGGGGTCACCTATCCCGAAATCTACGAGATGCAGGCGCGCGCGATCTTCGAGGCGGCGTGCGACGTTGCTGCCGAAACCGGCGCTGCGCCGATTCCCGAGGTGATGATCCCGCTCGTCGCGACGCGCCGCGAGTTCGACCTGATGAAGGCGGTCGTCGATGCCCAGGCGAAGGCGGTGTTCGCCGAAAAGGGCCGCGAGATCGCGTACCTCGTCGGCACGATGATCGAACTGCCGCGCGCCGCGCTGATGGCGGGCGAGATCGCCGAGAGCGCCGAGTTCTTCTCCTTCGGCACCAATGACCTCACCCAGACGACGATCGGCATCAGCCGCGACGACGCCGGCCGCTTCCTGACGCAATATGTCGACAAGGGCATCTTCCTGACCGACCCGTTCGTCAGCCTCGATGTCGAGGGCGTCGGCCAGCTGATCGAGATCGCGGCGGATCGCGGGCGGGCGACGCGCCCGGCCGTCAAGCTCGGCATCTGCGGCGAGCATGGCGGCGATGCGCCGAGCATCCATTTCTGCGAGAAAACCGGCCTCGACTATGTCAGCGCCTCGCCCTACCGTGTGCCCATCGCACGGCTGGCGGCAGCCCAGGCGGCGTTGAAGGCGAAATAGCCGGGGAGGCGCGTCATGAAGAGCTGGCACCGCTATGCAATCACCTTGGTGGGCGGATTGGCGGTGGGGCTCGGCGGCGCGTGGGCGCTGACCAACGGCGGGCTCGGCGACGGCGCGATCAGGAACGGACCCTGGACGACCTCGCTCGGTTACGGGACCAAGGCGACCGATCCGCTGACGCGCGCGATGGTCGCGCGCTCGGGGCTGCTGGCGCTGCCCGCGAAGGAAACCGTCTACTGGATGGCGAAGACCGACGCGGCGGGCGCGCCGCTCGACGGAAATTGCCGCTACAGCCTGTCGGGTAGCCCGCTCGACGCGCGCTGGTGGAGCGTGACGGTCTATGATACCCAGGGCTATCTGGTCGACAATCCCGGACGCGTCTGGTCGGTCAACGGCGCCAATGTCGCGCTCGATCCGAGAGGCCAATGGCGCGTCACCATTTCGCCCGGCAAGCCCGCGAGCGGGGCATGGTTGCCCGGCATCGCGGGGCAGCCTTTCCAGCTGACCCTGCGCATGTACAATCCGGGAAAGGCATTCCGCGCCGATCCAGGAAAGGCCGTACTGCCCCGCCT
>JACDQN010000013.1 GCA_015657575.1 Sphingopyxis sp. | reverse complement strand
GGGGTTCGAGTCCCTCCTCCGCTACCAACCCGGATTGTCCACCAGTGACCCACTGAGGCCACTGGCAGACATTTTTCGAGGAAAATCAAATATTTTTCGCGTCCCGTTGCGTACGCCGGCGTCCCGGTGCGACCGGCTGCGGCCACCCACGGCGATTTGGATTGGGGGTATTTTGGGGGTATTTTTCGGCTGTCCCCAAAACAGGCGATACCCCCAGATGGCTTTGAAAGAACTTGAGGTCAAATACGCCACCAAGCGGCAGCGCCCCTACAAGCTGTCCGATGGAGAAGGCCTGCACCTGCTCGTCCAGCCGAACGGATCGAAGCTCTGGCGCCTGAAATACCGCTTCGACGGCAAGGAAAAACTGCTGAGCTTCGGCAAATATCCGACCGTCACGCTGGCGATCGCCCGCGAGAAGCGGACCGAAGCCAAGCGGCTGCTCGATCAGGGTGAGGACCCCGCCGAGGCCAGGAAGCGGGCGAAGAAGCAGAGGGCCGCGCTCAAGCTGTTCGAAGAGATTGCGCGGGCCTGGCACGCCAATCGTATTGAAGGGCTGGACTCGGCCCATGCCCTGCGCGTCATCAACCGGATGGAGCGCGACGTCTTTCCGGTCATCGGGAAGCGTCCGATCACGGAAATCGACCCGCCCGAGATTCTCGAGATGATCCGCGCGGTCGAAGCGCGCGGCGCCCTCGATATCGCCCGTCGCCTCAAGCAGAACGTCAGCCAGATCTATCGCTTCGCGATCGCGAGCGGCTGGGCGACCATCGATCCGACGCTCGGCCTCAACGATGCGCTCAAGCCCAAGCCGCCCGTCAGGCACATGGCGCGCGTGCCGCTCGCGGAGTTTCCGAAGCTGGTGCGAGCGATCTTCGCCTATGACGGCGAGGACACGCCGCGCCGCCGCGAGATCACCCGTGACGCGCTGCTGTTCACCTTGCTCACATGGGTCCGAACCAGCGAAACCCGCTTCGCGGCCAGGGACGAGTTCGAGGATCTCTATGGACCGAACCCGCTATGGCGTCTGTCGCCGGAGCGCATGAAGATGGAACGTGAGCATCTTGTTCCGCTGTCCCGCCAGGCCGCAATGATCGTTCAGCGCCGCTTGCAGGCGACGAACGATGCGTTCCTCTTTCCCGGAGCCAAGCCTGGAAAGTCTATTTCCGAGAACACCATGATCTATGCCTGTTATCGGATGGGGTATCTCCATCGGCAGACGGTACATGGGTTTAGGGGGCTCGGCTCGACCTGGGCGAACGAAGCCGAACGCTACAAGCCGGATTGGATCGAGATGGCGCTCGCTCACGAGGACGAGGATGAGGTGCGCGGCGCTTACAACAGTGCGCTCTATCTCACACCGCGAAGGCGGATGCTCCAAGACTGGGCCGACGTGATCGACGCGGCAACCGCAGTGTCGAATGTCGAGAAGAATCCTATCGAGTTCTCACAATTCATGCGCTGTTCCGCTCCCATCCAGCACCTGCCACCAAGCGACCAGAGACAGCCGTATTGGCAACGCCCCCTTCGGGCGGCTTCGCGATGAGCCTCAAAAGTCAGAACCGCCGATTTAGAGGCGCGGTTTTCTGCCATAGTTGTTAGAAATATCAGCTACTTAGATGCATCCGCGAATAGTAGAATGAACTCCAAGAAACCGTATCTCACTACATCTCATCATAGCTGATTCCCCTTGCAACTCGACAAGGGAAACCGCCGGGACCGCCAATTACGCCGATACATCGTCTGGAAGGGCTCGATTGGGGCGAGCAGAACGCGCGCATCCGTCCCGATGGACGCGCTCAGCGTGACTAATTCAATGAAATATATGGGGTTATTTGCGTCGCCACGAAGCGTCAGCGGTGCAGGCTCATCAGTCCTTAATCAATGAGTGGGAGGAATAGTTCGCCAACAAATTGAATTGGACGATGAGCCCCAAGGCGCGGCAAATGGCGCCACATCAAAAAATGCCGTGGGGAGGACAGTCATGGTCACAGCCTTTAGGACAAATTTGCTTTGTGCCACCGCGCTATCGATCGCGTGTGCGCTTGCAGTGCCGGCACATGCCCAGGACGCTGCATCGCAGGGCGAAAAGCCCGAGGCGCAGGAAGGTGGCCTTGAGACAATCGTCGTCACGGCGCAGAAGCGCGAACAGAATTTGCAGGATGTTCCAGCCGCCGTTTCCGCCATAGGCGGCGAGACGCTGCGCACGCGCGGCATCACGGAGACCTCAGACTTGATGGGCGCGATCCCCAGCCTGCAAGTCACCACTCCCTATGGTCGCACCCAACCGAATTTCTCGCTGCGCGGGATTTCAGTGGCGAACGAATTTTCCGCCTCCACTGCGTCGCCGGTTGGCGTCTATGTCGATGAAGTCTATCAGAGCTTCCCGGGCGAGCCATTGGTCCTGCAACTCTATGACATCGACCGGGTCGAGGTACTGACGCGGACCGCTAAGGAACACTCTACGGTCGC
>JACDQN010000100.1 GCA_015657575.1 Sphingopyxis sp. | reverse complement strand
GCATTCGGCCTGCGTACATCCATGCGCAGCACGGATCTGGCCGAGCGCGCGCAGGCGGCCGCAGCGCTTCCGCCGGCGCGATCGGGCTCGGGCCGCCGCTGCGCTTGCCGCCCTTCGCCGACGCGCGGCGGCACGCGATCATGCTCTACCTGTTCGACGCGCGCCGCGGCGGCGCGTCGCTCCGCGACATGGCGGCGGTGCTGCTCGATCCCGCGCCGTCCGACTGGCGGACTAGCTCGGTCCGGTCGGACCTTCGCCGTCTCGCCGCGGCGGCCGAGCGGTTAGCCTGGCAGGACTATCGCAGGCTCCTTCGCTGAATGTGGGGGCACGGCGTTCCTTGAGCCGTGCCTCTCGCATCAGCGATGTGGCCGGAGATCATCCCCCCGATCTCCGGCCACCACGCCCCGCCCTTCGGCGCCGATGATCGCCAGGCCCCGCTGACGGCCGCATCGCCGCGCGGCGCGGGCGATCGTCCACCCCATCGCGAAGGAATCTCCGATGCCCGATATCGTCAAGGATACACGCTATCTGCGTACCAAGGAGGCCGCCCATTATGTCGGCCTCTCGGCGCGCACTCTCGAAAAGCATCGCACCTACGGCACCGGCCCCGCCTATCGGAAGGTGGGCGGGCGCGTGATCTACTCGATCGAGGATTTGCGCGCCTGGACCGATCGCGGCGTCTGCGCCTCGACTTCGGACCCGAACAACAACGCCGTCCCGCCCGCTGTGCGCCGCGAGACTGGCGCGGCGGCTGAACGCGGGCTGGGGGGCGGGCGGTGATGCGCCCCGACAAGGAGCCGTGGCGCCGCCCGCCCAAGATCGTGTCAATGACACCGCCGCCGCGCCGCAGGCGCTGGCGGCGACGCCTCGCCGCGCTCGGTGCGACAGCGGTCCTGCTTACGGCGATTCCGCTCTTCATCGACATGCCGCTGCGTCTGATGTGGAATGCGTCGGCTAGCGTGCCGCGCGGGCTTTACCTCGTGTCCGCAGCCGTGCCCCGCCGGGGCGAGCTTGCGGTCGTCCGACCGCGGCCAAGCGTTGCGCAGTTCATGGACCGGCGCCGCTATGTCCCGCTCGGCATCCCCTTGCTCAAGCCGGTCGCGGCGGTGTCGGGCGCGCATGTTTGCCGGCTTGGCGCCAATGTTACTGTCGACGGGGCGCCGCTCGCGACGGCGCTGCACGCAGATCGCCTCGGCCGACCCTTGCCGATCTGGTCGGGCTGTCACCATCTCGCGAGTGGCGAACTCTTCCTGCTCGCTGGCGCATCGCCGTCATCGTTCGACAGCCGCTACTTCGGGCCCGTGGCGGCGAGCGATGTGATCGGGCGCGCCGTGCCGCTATGGACCGTGTCGTGATCGCGCGAACGTGGCAGCGCGCGTCCCGCCTGCTCGCCTGTGGCATCGCGGCGGCCGCATCTCTCGCTTCGCTCGCGTCGGTCCCGGCGCGTGCGGCGGGCACCGATTCCACCGCCGCGTCATCATCGGCCGCTTGCGCGCCACACGCCGCCGAGGCGGCGGCGCGCTCGGCGCTCCCCGTGAACGTCATCCTTCGCGTGATGCATGTCGAAAGCCGTGGGCGCGCGAATGCGATTTCGCCGAAGGGTGCGATGGGCTGCATGCAGATCATGCCTGCGACCTGGCGCTACCTGACCGTGCGCCACCGTCTCGGCGTCGATCCCTGGAACCCGCGGTTCAACATGATCGGTGGCGCGCTGTATCTCGCCGAACTTGCGCGTCAGTTCGGTTTTCCCGGCGCCTATGCCGCATATAATGCAGGACCGGCTCGCTATGCGCGGCATGTCCGGGGCACCGCGCGGCTGCCCGCCGAGACGGTTGCCTATATGGCGAGCTTGTCGGGAACGGCGCTTCCGCGCTTTGATGAAGTTAAGCGTGAAGATGGTCGCACTTCTGCCCCGCCGCGCTGGCAGGAGGCGACATTGTTTCTGGATGGCGCGCGCCCGCGCACAGCGCCGCCAGACGTCGGGACGCCGATGCCGCGCACTGAGCTGTTCCCGCTCGCGCGCCCGACGCGTGCTGATTCGGATAACGCCAGCGCGGGAGAAAAATGAGCGGAAGCCGTTCCTCATTTTGGAGGATGCCGCGTCTTAGCATCCGGACAGGGGGGACGACGCTCACTGCATTCGCCCTGTTGAATCGCATGCGACCCGCGATTCCTCGCACATCCTCGGGACCGGTGCTCCTCTCAGCGCCGGTCCCTTTTTTTGTCCGACAGCATCTTCCTGCCCGTTGCCATCGCTACGACAGCGAAAATGCCGCCTCGCCATTCCCGAAAATGGCACATGCTGCGTCATATGTTTCGGCAGTGCGGTGCGGGTGACCCCCTGCCGGTCTGCCGACCGGTAGCGCCCGTGAGAAGCTGCGCAGCCAATCCTTGGGACCGGTGCCTCTTGCAGGTTCATTCGGCGCCGGTCCCATCTTCGCAGATCGGCATGGCGCGCCGCGTCGAGGCCGGTTCGGCCTCATCCGCGAAGGCGCGCGCGCCGCGTCGTTTCCAACGCAGTGTTCGGGTTTCGGCATCGTCGCCTTCGAGCTGCTGCGCGATGTCGAGGAAGGCGCCGTACAGCATCGCGCGATCGTCGCCAGCGCGCTCGACGAGCCCCGCCTTGGCGACGAGCCCGCCGAGTTCGATCAGATGTTTGGTGCGCGCGCGCCGGGTCACGACCCACGCTCGATTGTCCGCGCGCATCCGGACCCGCTCAAGACGGTTCCGCTTCTGCGCCAGCCGCCGCGCTGCCAGCCTTGCCGCCCGGATCGCGGCTCGACCGTCGCCGCTCGCGCCCGCGAAAAAACTCGGCGCCCTTTTTGCTCCAGTCGGTCGTGACGGTCTTATCCTTCGTCGCCACTGCAGCGAGCAGGGCGCCCGCGAGTAATTCGGGGTCGAGCGCATCCGCGCCGGTCGCTTCGACCAGTTCGCCATATTGCTGGATCTTGCGTTGCTTAAGAAGTTTTGCGCGTTCGCCGAGTGCTTTCAGCTCGGCGTCGAAGTCCCGCATCTTTGCCATCATATCACTCCTGCTGTCGTGTCGATGGTGCCGAAGTGGATCCGTGACCCCTTGATTCAACGGGTCGAATCTCTCCGGCGAGCGGTAGCGTAGGAGAGCGCGCTTATACGTCGTACCGACGTCGCGGGCCTCGGGCCTAAGATGGCCCCGTCATGGCGATCTATCATTTCTCGGCAAAGATCATCTCGCGCGGCACCGGGAGGAGCGCGGTCGCGGCGGCGGCCTATCGGGCTGCCGAACGACTGCACGACGAGCGGCTCGGGCGCGCGCATGATTTCTCGAACAAGGCGGGTGTCGTTCATTCGGAGGTGATGCTGCCCGACTGCGCGCCCGAGCGCCTCGCCAATCGCGCCACGCTGTGGAACGAGGTCGAGGCGGGCGAGAAGCGCAAGGACGCGCAGCTCGCACGCGAGGTCGAATTCGCCATCCCCCGCGAGATGACGAAGGAACAGGGCATCGCGCTTGCGCGCGATTTCGTGCAGCGCGAGTTCGTCGAGCGCGGGATGATCGCGGACGTCAATGTCCATTGGGATATCGGCGCCGATGGCGAAGCGAAACCGCACGCGCACGTCATGCTCAGTTTGCGATCGGTCGATGCCGAGGGGTTCGGGCCAAAGGTGCGCGACTGGAATTCGTCCGCCTTGCTCCAGCATTGGCGGGGGGCGTGGGCAGAGCATGTCAACGAGCGGTGCGCGATGCTCGGGATCGATGCGCGCATCGATCATCGCAGCTATGCGGTCCAGGGCATCGAGCTCGAACCGCAGCACAAGATCGGTGCCGCGGGCGCGCGCCGCGAAGCCAAGGGCGAGGATGCTGAGCGCGCCGCCGACCATCGCGCGATCGCGCGCGGCAATGGCGATAAGATTCTTGCCGACCCGTCCGCCGGACTGGAGGCGCTGACGCGGCAGCAGGCGACATTCACGCACTGCGATCTCGCGAAGTTCGCGCATCGGCACAGCGAGGGCGGCGAGCAGTTCGAGCGGGTCATGGCAGCGATGCGCCATCACGCTTCGGTCGTTGCGCTGGGCCGCGACGGGCGCGGCGACGAACGCTTCACGACCCGCTCCATGCTGACCGCGGAGCAGCGGCTCGTTCATGGTGCCGACCAGCTTGCATCGGCGTGCGGACATAGCGTGTCGCGCGGCGACGTTGCGCAGGCGGTGGCGGTGGAATCCGCACGCGGTGTCCACCTGAGCGGCGAGCAGCGCGCGGCGTTCGATCATGTGATGCGGGCGCCCGACCTGGCGCTCGTCGTCGGTTACGCCGGCACCGGCAAGTCGACGATGCTCGGCGCTGCCCGCGAGGCATGGGAGGTGGCGGGCTATCAGGTACGCGGCGCCGCACTGTCCGGGATTGCCGCCGAAAATCTCGAAGCCGGATCGGGGATCGCGTCGCGCACGCTCGCCAGTCTCGAACATGGGTGGGCGCGGGATTTCGACCGGCTGACCCCGCGCGATATTCTCGTCGTCGACGAGGCCGGAATGATCGGCACGCGCCAGATGGAGCGCGTTGCCGCCGAGGCCGCGCGTGCGGGCGCCAAGCTCGTTCTTGTCGGCGACGTCCAGCAGCTGCAGGCGATTGAGGCCGGCGCCGCGTTCCGACTGCTCGCCGAGCGCCATGGCGCCGCCGAGATCGGCGAGGTGCGCCGGCAGCAGGCGGAGTGGATGCGCGCGGCGACCCGCGCGATGGCGCGCGGCGATGTCGGCTCGGCATTGGCTGACTATGCGCGAGTAGGCGCGGTGCAGAGCGCCGAGGGCCGCGACACCGCGCGGTCCGCACTGATCGATCGATGGGATGCCGAGCGGCGGTCCGCGCCGGCTGGCTCGCGCATCATCCTGACCCATGAGAATAAGGAGGTGAAAATGCTCAACGACGCGGCGCGCGAGCGCTCGCAGCCCAGGGCGTGCTCGGCGAGTCCGCGATGTCCGGACCGAGCGCGGCGAGCGGGCGTTCGCGGCCGAGGACCGTATTCTGTTCTTGCGTAACGAACGCTCGCTCGGCGTGAAGAACGGCTCGCTCGGCACGGTCGAGGCCGCCCGCCCCGATCGTCTTACCGTGCGGCTCGACAGCGGCGCGCGCGTCGATGTCGATCTCAAATCCTATGCGCATGTCGATCATGGCTATGCCGTGACGATCCACAAGGCGCAGGGCGTTACGGTCGATCACAGCCATATTCTGGCGACGCCGGGGCTCGATGCGCATGCGAGCTATGTCGCGCTCAGCCGCCACCGCATGACGACATCGCTCCACTATGGCCGCGACGATTTCGCCGACGACGGCAAGCTCGCCCGCATACTCGGACGCGAACGGCCGAAGGATATGGCGCTCGAGTATGACGGCCGCGGTGCGACCCCCGATGGCGCGTCGCCGCGAAGCGATCGCGCGCGGACTCCGGATCGATCATCCGTGGCAGCGCCTGGAGCGGGTGCGCGAGATGACGAACGGGTGGCGGGCCTCCGCGCGATGATCGCGGCGCGGCGCGAGCAGGCTCGGCCCACCGCCGATACGGTGCGCGAAGCGATGGCGAAGGCCGCGAAGGCGATCGGGATCGGCCGCGGTTCCGACAAGGGCGCCGAGCGGTGAAGGGCGGATCCGGCGGCGGCTCCGACCCGCTGACGCATCAGCTCGCCGTCATCCTCGCGCTGATCGCGATCGCCGGCTGCTGGCCGCTCGTCCGATTGCAGATTCCGGCCCCGAGCCGCTTCGCGATGGCCGATCTCGTCGCCGAACATTGGCAGCACCGCGATGCACTGCAACCCTGGCTCGACCGCCGCTGGGCCTGGCTCGCCCTGCATCTCTATCATTTCTGGTTCGCGTTCGCCGCGCTTCCGGGGGCCGTCGCGGTCGGCTTGGTGCAGGCGATCGATCGCCGGAGCTTTTGGGCGCTACTTCAAGCGATTGCGGGTTGGGGTGTCGGGGGGATGGTCGGCTGGATGCTGTTCGACAGCTTCCGTCATGATAGCGCTCCGCTCGCCGTGATAATGCCGGCGACCTTCGCTTTTCTCGGCGGGGCCATCGGAGCACGTCTCGGCGGAATGGCGGGGAGGTCGCGCCATCTGCGCGCACGCGTCTGAAGTCGGCTTGGCCTTTGGGCCTGTTGCGGAGCTGGATGCGTTACCGACGCGGCGTCGCGCTGGCCGGGGTTCCGCTTTCGCGCGCCGATGAGACGATGCATGTCGCGACGATCGGCTCCACCGGGTCGGGCAAATCGACGGCGCTGCGCGCGCTTATGCACGATGCGCTGGCGCGCGGCGACCGGCAGGTGGTCGCCGATCCGGAAGGGACGGCGCTGGGCGCCTTCTTCGCCGAGGGCGATATCATCCTCAATCCTTTCGACGCGCGCTGCGCGCGCTGGGACGTGCTCTCGGAGATCGAGCGGCCGAGCGACTTCGCCTTCGTCGCGAGTTCCTTGCTCCCGCATCTGGGGCAGGGCGATCACGACCAATGGATCAGCTACGCGCAGCAATTGCTCGCCGGTGCGCTCGAGAATTTCTGGACGCTGAAGCTCGGCTCTTCGGACGACTTCATCGAGATGCTTGGCTGCGCGAAGCTCGGCGAGCTGCGTCAGCTTTGCATCGGGACGCCCGCGGCGCGCTATTTCGAGGAAGGCGGCGAACGAATGCTCGCGAGCATCATGGGGACGATGGCGCCCGCGATCGGGAATCTCCGGCATATGGCCGGGCGCGGGGGCGAGCCTTTCTCGCTTCGCGCCTGGGTGCGCGGTGGCTCGGGATCGCTCTGGATGCCCTATGCGGCCAATGAGACCGCGGCGCTCCGGGGGCTGATATCCTGCTGGATGAATATCGCGATCTTCGAGACGCTGTCGCTGGCATCGTCGCGCGAGCGGCGTATCTGGTTCCAGATCGACGAGATGGACGCGCTCGGCCGCATCGAGGGGCTGACCAATGCGCTCGCGCGGCTCCGCAAGTTCGGAGGCTGCGTCGCGCTCGGCTTCCAATCCTACGCCCAGCTTCGGCAGGTCTATGGCGATGGCGCCGAGACGATCATCGAGAATTGCGGCAATCTGCTTCTGCTACGGTCGGGGCTCAGCGACGACGGCGGCACCGCCAAGCTCGCCTCGCAGCTTATCGGCAGCCGCGAGGTCGAACGGCAGGATATCAACCGGACGCGCTCGCGTGGGCGATACCTGACGCGGTCGATGTCGATGCAGACGCGCCGCGCGGTCGAGGATGTCGTTCTCCCCAGCGAGATCATGCAGCTTCCCGATCGCGCGGGCTTCGTCAAACGCGCCGGATCGCCCGACTGGGTGCGGGTCCGCTTCCCCTATGGGGATTTTTCTTCGTGAAATTTCATGGGGCTGGTCATGATTTGGAATTCTCGTGCGTCATAGTAGCTATTGGGTGCCGAAAGGGCGCCGGGTTTCTTGCGCGTGCTGCTGCGGCCGCGGGAGACAGCATCGAAAGGGCAGAAGGGGCCTCGCGAGAGCACTGCCAAGGTGCCCGGCCCGGTCGCATGTGACATGGGAATTCACCGGATCGACGAACTGACCGAGCGTCAGAAACAATGCCTTCGCGGCATCTATGCCAATCTCTCCATCAAGGAGATCGGTCAGCAACTCGACCTCTCGCCGCACACAGTGACCGAGCATCTTCGCGATGCGCGCCGGCTCCTCGGCGTATCACGGAGCATGCAGGCGGCCCGGCTTCTGGTCCGTCAGGAGGGGGACACGCGCGATGTACCCATGCCGATGGGGGTCGCCGTGGAAGCGGCCCCGGCGGATATCGACGCGGCGAGCCCAACAGGTCTCGTTCGGAATCGTTACAATCTTTCGGCCTTCAAAAGGATCGGTTTGACCGTCGCGGTCGCTTTTTCGGCGCTCGCGTTCGTCGGCGCCCTCATCGTGGGGGCCGACGCGATCAACCGCGTCTTCGTTGGTTACAGGATCGACATTTCCGACCCCCCGTACCGAAAATAGCCGTCCCTCGCCGGACGGCGAGGAGACGATGATGTTGCAGAAAAGGAAAGCCGCATTCGACGCAGTCCAGCCCTTGTTCCAGGCGGCCGAGGCGAGCACGGATCGCGCCGCGGCCGACGCGGCGACGTGCATCGCGGAAATGCTCCGCGTGCGCGAGGAAGCCGGGCTGCCGATGTCGGCGGGCACCGACATGCTCGACAAGCTGGTGGTCGCGCTCAATCACAATGTGACCGCGCGCAAGAGCTTCATCGAAGCCCATGCCATGACGCCGGCGCTGGTGAAGGAGATCGGGCTCGAACGGGCGTTCGGCGATATCCATCCCTGTCCGCGGACGGTTCGTCCGGCGGGCGAACTGACTGTCGTGCCGCAGGCCATCGCGGCCTGAGGGCGGCGTGCCGTCCCGCGCGACCATTGGTCCGGAGCGCCTAACCGATGCTGCGCATATGGATTTTTCTGATCCTGCTGCTAGGCACTTGCGGTTATGCGCTCTGGCGGGGCGGCGCTCCCGAGCGGATCGCCGCCGGGGCTATGCTGGCGGCGACTGCCGGATCTGCAATCTTCCGGAGCGAGGTCGATACGCGCTTTCTCGACGTCGAGGTCGGCCTCTTCATCATCGATCTGCTTCTTCTTGCAATCTTGTTCGCAGTGATGCTGCGTGCCGATCGGGGCTGGCCTATTTTGGTCAGCGCCCTGCATCTCTGCACTGTCGGCGCGCATGTTGTGCGGTTGATCGATCCGGAAATGATCCGTGTCACCTATGTGGTGATGGCCACCGCTTGGAGCTGGCCGATGGTCATCGCTCTCGGGATTGGAACCTGGCGTCATTGTTCCCGCCTTCGAGCCCGCGGATATGACCGCGCATGGAGCGCTCCGATCGGCCCCGAGGCATGGCCGGCGAGCGCCGGCTAGCTGCAAGCTCGTCCGGCGGGCGCCGGAATTCTTCCATGGATGATCGAAATCCGCCCGGTGATCGGGCGCGGCGCCGCGCGCCCGCCGCTTCAGCTCTACGATGTTTTCGTCAAGGTCGCGGACGCGCGCAGCTTTGTCGGTGCGTCGAAGCTGATCGGTATCAGCCAGCCGGCGGTCAGTCAGGCGATCGCGCGGCTCGAAGACTTTTATCCCGGCGACCTGTTCGTGCGGCGCCGCGGCGCGTCGCTTGCCCTTACGCCGGTTGGAGAAGCGCTGCTCCCGCACGCGAAGGCGATGCTGCGCTCGGCCGATCAGTCCTTCATTCAAACCGAAGCCGCCTCGAAAAGTGAGATCGGTCAGCTCTCGGTCGGCTTTCATACGGGCATCGCGCAGGGAGCGTTGCGCGACGCTATTTGTGCGTTCCGCGCAGAGTGCCCGGACGTCGAGCTTAAACTCGTCGAGGCCGCGCCGCGCGAATTGCACGCTCAGCTCTGCGACCATGCCGTCGACCTCGTGATAGCGGCGTTCATGCCGAATCTCGGCGGATGCGGCTTCGCGCAGGAGCACCTTTGGACTGAGCGGCTGATAGCGATTTTGCCCGAGGGCCACGCACTCGCCGACGGGGATTCCTTGTCCTGGGGCGACGTCGCCGACGATGCCGATCATTCTGCGATCCGCTGGCGGCGACCTCTCCGGCTATCGCGCTATCATCGCCGGTATCGGACCGCGCGCAGTTAACTGCGCGCAATATCCGGTGTCGCGCGGGACGTTGGTGCAGCTTGTCACCATGGGCTTCGGCATCACGATTTCATTCTCGTCGGCGCTGGTCGCGGCGCCCGGCGTGGTCGCTGTTCCGATCTGCGGCGACAGAGCATTCGCTACGGTAGAGGGGATATGGCACGCCGACGATGCCAATCCTATTCGTCATCGGTTTCTGCGGCACCTTCGGGAGGCATCGAAAAGCCGCCGTCAGTTATAGCTCAGTCGACCGAAGCTTTCGCTTACTGCCTTGATCGCGGATTACAGAAAGTTTGTTCGGCGGACTGAATTGGTTCGATGCCTGGCTTCCCGCCTGGATGCTCTCGACTTCCAGATTGGGCAGCAGCATCTGCCACGGCTCGACATCGAGAACGCTCGCAAGCTTATCGATCATCTCCAGCGTCGCGCTGTTCGCAACACCCTTTATGTTTGCAAGATGAGAGCGCGATATCTCGGCATCGAGCGCTAGGTTCTCCTGGGTGTAGCCTTTCGCCATCCTGATTAACTCAAGGTTGCGGGCAAAGATGGAGGCGGAATCCATCCATTGTTCGCACACGCTCAGAGCAATTTTAACCACCCAATATACTGGACATTAGATGCCGCGTGCGGTTATCATTCTGGACATGGAACGACGAAGTCACGAAAACCTGCGAGCGGAAGCGATACGGTTGATCAACCTAGCCCGCGGTCTGGTTGACGATCGAAACAGCGTGGCAGCTGTCCATTTGGAACTCGCGATCGATGCGCTTTCTGAGCATGAGAAATTGGATCCAGCCGAAATCGCTATTCCAGATCGAGTTTAAGATGCGGCTGGCAGGCATCCAAATCGGAACGCACTGTCATTGTAACCGTGCCCCAACTTCTGGGCTGTCTTACGGAAATATGACGCTCAGGGGTCATCTCCTGTGGGAGACGCGCAACGCTCTCGCGTGGGGGAGCCAATGCTGGATAGTCAGCCATCACATCAATCGGGCGGCGAGGCCGATGTAGGGGAAGTTGCCGGGAGCAAAATTCAGCATGAGGATTATGGCGGTGGCTGGTTCGAGCGCGAAATTCTCCCCCATCGCAAGTCTCTTGAGCGATATCTGGCCCGGTGTTTTCCGCACGAACCCGATCTTGAAGACATCGTGCAGCAAAGCTTCGAGCGCGTTTTGACGCGCACGGGCGATGAGCCGATCGAGAACCCAAAATTCTATCTGAGGCGCACAGCCTGGTCTTTAATTCAGTCGCGGACGCGACGACGGGCGATCGCTTCCATCGACCATTATGCGGATTTGTCGTCGTTCGATTTCCAGTGCGATGCGCCGCTGCCCGATGAAATTTGTGCTGCGCGCGAAGAATTCGAGGTTCTTGTCGAGCTATATTCCGAGCTGCCGCCGAGAGCTCAGGAGGCCATTTTCCAGATCCGCCTGGAAGGGCGGCCCTATATTGAGGTCGCTCAATCCTTCGATCTCTGTGTCAGCAGCGTTGCCAAGCAGATCCGTCGCTCGGTTCGACAGTTGCGGGCTGGGCTGGAATCGGCGGGTTTCGTTGTTCACGATGACCAAGCGATGGCCGGAACGCGGCCGGTCTGAAGGCCCGGGCCCTCGGCGACATGTCTCGCCGGGCTCGATAATCATCCGAAACGGCTTATAAAAAGCTGCGGCTGGCGTACGGAAAAACTGTTCCCGTCGGTCATCACTTTTGGAAGGGGCGTGATATCGCGCCCGGAAATTGAACGGACGCGAATGGCATCACCGATGCGCCGTGCCGAGCTGGTTAAGTGGGTGGCAACAACCGTCATGCCCCACGAACCCTCCGTGCGTGCCTGGCTTCGGCGACGCCGCGTTCCAAAGGACGAAATCGATGAGCTCATTCAAGAGGGCTATTGCCGGCTCGCGGGCGTCGAGACGCCCGACGCGATCATCAACCCAGGGGCCTTCTTTCTCACAACCGTCCGCAATCTGTTGTCCAAGCAGCGAGCCCGCTCGCAGGTCGTCCAGATCGACATCGTCCCCGATGTCACCGAGATCGCCGGTGCAGACCTTGCGCCGGACCCAGAGCTTATGACTGGCGACCGCGTCGAGTTCGATCGCGTTCGGGCTGTCATCGCCACCTTGCCCGAGCGATGCCGTCAGGTTCTCGAGCTGCGAAAGCTCGAAGGCCTCTCGCAGCGCGAAGTTGCGGAACGGATGGGGATAGCCGAGACCATCGTCGAAAATGAAGGCGCGCGGGCGCTTCGTCTGTTGATCGAGGGATTACGGACGCAAGGCGACAATATTGCGCGAGATTACGAAGAGCGACGTTCGCGGGGGAGGCGGACATGAGCGACGCAGATGGCATGACGATCGAGGAGCAGGCCGCCCTCTGGGTGATGCGGATCGACCGCGAGGGCCGCTCGGCCGTGATCAATCTCGAGATCGAAGAATGGATCGGCGACGACGACCGAAAGCGCGGCGCGCTGCTTCAGGCCGAGGCGGCGTGGGCAATGCTCGATGTCGGACTTGCCGAGCCTGTCGATGACGCAGCGTCCGGCGACGACGGCGCGGCCGATTGGGATGACAGGGAGCTTGAGTTGCCGCGGCCGCTGTGGCGTCGAAGGGCATTCGGAGCCGGTGCGATGGGACTGTTGGCCGCAAGCTTCGCCTTTGCGGTGTTCCTTGGTGGCGGCTCGCCCGAGCAATATGAGACTCGGATCGGCGAGGTTCGGCGGGTGCCGCTCGCGGACGGGTCGATCGCGGCGATCAATACGAGCAGCCGACTCGATGTGACGATGCGCGAAAGGTCGCGCATCGCCAAACTCGAAGCGGGCGAAGCCTGGTTCCAGGTTGCCAAGGATCCCGAGCGGCCCTTCATCGTCGAAGCCGGCGCGGTGCGCGTGCGTGCGGTCGGAACGGCGTTCTCGGTGAGGGTCGTCGGCGACGGGGCCGAGGTCTTGGTGACCGAGGGCATCGTCGAGGCATGGTCCGAAGTTGCCGGAGGCCAGCGGATCAGGCTGCGTGCCGGAGAGCGCGCATTTGTCGCGGGGAATGCCGAGGTCCGGACCGAGCAGCCCGGCGGCGGCGAGGTCGACCGGGCTCTGGCATGGCGGTCAGGCAAGCTCGATCTGGCGGGCGAGACGCTGACCTATGCGATCGAGGAACTCAATCGATACAACGCGCGCAAGATCGTGCTCCAGAATCCGGAGTATGGACAGGAGCGGCTGTACGGGATTTTCCGGACCGACGATCCCGAGCTGTTCGCCCGTACCGTGGGGGAAAGCTTCGAACTGCGCGTCGATATCGAGGCCAACCAGATCATACTGTCCCGCCGCTAGCCCCTGACGCATCGAGCACGGCGAAAAAAGTTACAAAAATCTTACGGAAGATTCCCGCTCGTGGGTCAGTCCCTATAGAGAGGACGTGAAACCGGTCCTCCGACGAGGGGGAAGACATGACCAATTTCGACCGTGTTGTGGGATTGATGGGTGCCAGCGTCGTGGCGATCGCATGTGCGTCGCCGGCCATGGCCCAGACGCGAACCTATTCGATCCCGGCGCAGAGCGCCGCCAGTGGCGTGGCCGCGCTGGCGCGCCAGTCCGATCAGCAGGTCCTGATTTCCGCCCGCGATGCCAAGGGCAAAAAGACCCGTGAAGTCCGCGGCGAAATGACGATCGAGCAGGCCTTCGCGAAGCTTTTGGCTGGCAGTGGCCTAACGGCAAAGCGTACCGGCGCTGGCGCATGGGCTGTGGTTCAGGGGGGAAACGCCGAAGCGGCGCCGGCCCGCGCTGAATCCTCATCGACGACCACTAATTTTATCGATTTGCCGCCCGCTAAAGCTAGCACCGTGGTCGACGCTCGTACGGGCGCGGCTTTGAAGGGAGCACTCGTCGAGATCGTCGAAACCGGAGAGAAGACTTCAACCGGTGAGCTCGGTGAATTCAGGTTTCCAGGTAAAACTGGAAGCTTCAACCTTCGCATTTCCTATCTCGGTTACCCGGAATTTCAGCAGTTCGTCGACTTGAGTGACGGCCGGGCGACGACCGGGATTCTCCTTGCAGATGGAGATGGAACAAGCGAAATTGTCGTGACCGCTTATCAATCTTCGCGCGCTCAGGCACTCAACCAAGAACGCACAGCAGACAATATGTCGACAATCATCTCGGCGGACTTGCTCGGCCAGTTCGACGGTACAACAATTTCAGACGCCTTGCGGCGGGCACCCGGGGTTGGCTTCCAACCTAATGCCGAAACGGGCGAAGGCGCGAATGTTATCGTGCGCGGTTTGGCGCCGGATTTCAACACCGTGACATTGAATGGTCAGCGGATTGCGGTGGGAAGCGGCACGGATAGGTCGCCCTCTCTCAACAACATTCTCGCTGACTCTATCTCCTCGATCACGATCAACAAGACGCTGCTTCCTAGCCAAGACAGTTCCGGTACGGGGGCTCTAATCCAGATCGAAACAAAATCGCCACTAGACCGTCCGAAACGCTTTGCGAATTTTGGCTACGAAGGAACCCGCTCCGGCAAAGGGTTTCTCGCCGAGAACCTGTATTCGGGAACTGTCTCTGCTTCATTTGGCCAAGAGACCCAACTCGGGGTCAGCGCGTCCGTTCAATACCGGACACGAAATGTCGAGCGAGTCACATATTCAATTGCGGGTTCGTTCTATTTCGAACGTCTCCCGCAGATGGCAAACGGAGGCCCAAATACGTCTCAGAGTGACATCGATCCACGGTCGCCCTTTCCATTCGAGGACGGCGTCGACAGCGTTTACTCATCGGGTGTGGGGGTCTCGTCAAGCGAATCTGAGATTAGGGATTTATCAATAACGACTTCGGCACAGCTTAAATTCGGCGGCCATACCGACATCAGGCTGGATTACACCCGTGCAGAACAACGACGAGACACCTTTACGCGAGCGATCTCGTTTTCGCCCTTCCTAAATTATGTTCCTATCACCGGCGAAGACGGTGTGGCGCGAGGAACTCTCGTTTGGGAGGATGTTTACGCCCCTTCGCTTCCTGGAAAACTCGTTGGCGGCGCCCAATCCGTCCAGCTTGACCGTGATCAGAAGGACGTTTCGCAAACTCTCAGCCTCCGAGGTGAGACTAATTTAGGCTCTCTCAAGCTGAAATACGGCGCTGGTATGGCTTTAGCCCAAAATGAAAGGCCAGATTACTCAATCCTGTCGGCGGTATTGAATGGATTTTTTACCGACGTTCCCACGTCGTTCTTAACTGAAGAAGCGATCGCCAACACCGTAGATGGGCGGATTATCAGTCCGTTTGCTCCTCGCGCCGGTCGCAGCTACCCATTGCCTCTTCTAACTAACGACGGTTTTGCCTTTTTCTCCGATTCCGCCAATTATATGCCGATCAACGCATATACTCAGCGCGTAGCGATCGGACGAAATAAGAGAATTTCTTTCAACGGTTCTGCGTCGTATGATTTTTCTAGCTCATTTCTGAAGAGTTTAGAAGCGGGGGCTTTCTACGAAACATCCCGTTTGTCCAATGCCGGCAATGATAACGCTCTGTTGTCAACCTTTGTGAACAATCCAACCTTGGCTCAACTAGGCCTTAACTTTGGGCCGAATCCACTCGGAAGAATCGGCATCTCGAGCGGGTTCGACATGTTGAGGCGAGCAGAGGTCGAGAATTTTTTCGATAATTTCGGGTCGGGTAGCCCCTTTTACGACACGTATGAAGGATCATCTGACGCACTCGTGTCCGGACGCTTCACCAAGGAGCATGAATTTGCTGCTTTTGCTCAAGCCAAGATCAGCATCGGAAATTTTGAGGCCATCGGGGGCGTTCGTTTCGAGAACGTGAAGGTAGACGCTGCTGTAATAAATGGACCGGGAATCACTGACGAGAGCGGAAATTATGACTTAGATTTTTTCTTGGCGAACAACGAGATCGTCAATATCTCAGATACCGTTACCAATATTCTTCCGAGAATTCTAATCAACTATCGCCCAGATGATAATTTCGTCGTACGCGCTGGATACTACAGCACGGTCGCAAGGCCATCGATCAATCAATTGAATACTTATCGGAGCGTCAACTTATTCCTAGAACCTGTTTTTGGCCCCAACGGCAACCAGCCGATGATATCCGTTTCGGAAGGGAATCCGGGCCTAAAGCCTGCGACCACACATAATTTTGACCTCAGCCTCGAGTATTATGATCGAAATATCGGAGTCTTGAAAGCCGGTGCATTTTATAAGCGCACCTCAAATGCCTTTTTCGATAATCGTACAATAGGATCGAGCGTCCTTGATGGCGTGTTGCTTCCCGACGACCCTCGCTTTCAGAATCTTCCGGCGAATATTTACGTGGAAGCCAGTCGACCATCTAACAGCCCATTTGGCGCGTCTTTGTGGGGCGTCGAATTTACGGGCGAGAAGCGCCTCGATTTCCTTCCTGGCAAGCTCGCCGGATTAGGCCTAGCCGCCAACGTTACGCTTACGCGAAGCAGCAAGACCGAATATCTGCCATTTACGTTGGCTCCAGACGGCTTTGTGACAATTCGTGGCGCCGCGTATCCGAGCCAGCCCAGAACTACCGGCTCAGCGGCAGTTACATACAGCCGCAAGGGTCTGGATGCGTCACTCGCCTATACCTTTCAATCCCGATATCGAACCGATTATCGGCCGAATAATTTGCATAACTACCAAGAGGCCGTTCGTACCCTCGATTTTCACGCCCAATATCAGTTTGACGCGCTGGGCACGAATGCGCGGATTTATATCGATGGCTCAGATCTGCTTCGCGGCACGCGAAGCCCGGACATTGAAACAAGTGCGGGTGGAACAGGCAATACGCCTAAGATTTATACCGGTGCGAGTTATATTGGGGGCCGGACATTCCGCTTGGGCATCTCGGCTAGCTTTTGATTCCGATGCGCGATTGGCAGCGCTGGATGATCACAACTGCTGTCGGTGCCGCGCTTGTTTTGAGCGGACCGACAGCATGGTCACGAATAGTCGAAGCCCCGATATATCGGGAACTTGATAATGGCATGAGATTTGCCGTGCGTCCCGGCGAGGGTGACGGTTTGACATTTCGCTTCGTAGTCAATTCGGTACCTGAGCGCGATATCGTTGAAGACGGGGTAATCGCGCATCTCTTAGAACATCTAGCGTTTCGGCGACTTCGCGGGATAGAGGGAGAAATTTCTGAGCTCTTGATGGCGAGAGGACTGTCGCCAAGTGCTGGATTTCAGGGCATGGTGGGTGATCAAACTGTTTTGCGCCTGCGGTTCCCAAACTACTCAGAAAAGAACCTCGTGCTCGCGCTTGACCTCGCTCGCCGTTGGTTGGACGGGATCGAGATCGACCAAAATATAGTAGAACGAGAGAAGATCACGATAGCACAGGAATCTGGCTTTGATCCGGCCGACACAGAAGCGGATGATGCCGATAGGGGCTTCTCTTCCACGCTCACTCGTCTTTATGAACCGAAGGAACGTTCTTACCGAGAAAAACTGCTCAACCTTTCAACGGATGCGGTCATTGATCGTTATCGCCGCTGGTATCGGCCTGGAAACGCTGGCTTGATCGTTGAAGGGGACGTTCCCGCCAGCGCTGTCGCGCAAGCAATCGAGCGGCAGTTCGCAGGGGTGCCGGTAGACGGACCGCGGATCAATCTGTCGGAAGCGCAAGCGCGGCGTCACATATCGCTCACGGGTGCTAAGCGGACCTTGTTTCTTCGCAGTGAAAAGCGGAGAACTGCGACCATCGGCATTTTTTATCCTGCTCCTGAACGTGCGCAGGGCACTGCCATCGTCCCCTATTTCAACGCCGCTATTGAAAACCGACTGACGAAGATCCGGAGATCTTACGGTGTATTTAATCGAACAGAACTAGCCGCAGCCCTTGATCCAGATTTCGCTTGGGTGGGCAGCGGTGCGATTTCTTTAAACCTAAAGGTCCAGGCTTCTAGCCGGGCTGACCTAATGACCGGGTTGCATAGCTTGATGGCTAATGTCGCCAACATTGTTCACAACGGCATATCGCAAGAAGAATATGAGGCGGTTGCTGCGGCCACAAATCCCGGCGACAGCCCTTTTGATCCCATGAGTTGGCTTGGTGGCGAATCGGCAAGAGTCGGCTCAGACGATTCTCCACCCAAGTCTTTGGTTTTTTCTTCGCGAGAAATGGTCAACAAGGCGATTGCGGAAGCAGTGGATTTGGATGGCAAACCGATTTTAGTCGGTTTCGTTGCGGACAGCCTTTGGTCCGAGGTCACAAGCGAAGAGGTTGAAGGGACTATCCGATCCGCGCTTAAGGACCGTCAGCTGCCGCACTTGCCGGCGAGCTCCCAAACAGACCGGGTTGACCGAAAATTTCGCAAGGCTCTGCGCCGTTTGTTCGTCTTGGACAATGACCTCACGGAGGCTGTGCAACCCAAGAATTTTTCTGTTTCTCAGGCTGAAACAGACGAGTTCTGTCTTGGCTTACAGTCAACTGCTCCGGGAAGCGGAAGCTTAAGTGAGAAATGGGAAAATGATTATATCATTGGCTTGATCAACGAAGGTGGCTTCGGAGGTCTGAGCAAGTTTGAAGTGGCTGAGTTGAAAGTCCGGCACAATGTGTCTCTGGAAATCGCAAATCGTCGCGGTCATCCAGTTATCCTCGGGTGCGGATCGCCGGAGAAAGCCGATTTCGTGGCGAATCTCGTCACCCTAGCCGCACTGTTTCCCCGACAAGATCCGATCGCCGCCGCAGATTGGAATATTCGCTATCGAGACTATGGTTTAGGGAGATCACGCGAGGAAAGTCGGCAAGCGACCATTGATATTCTTCGGGCTGGTGCTTTTCCCGTTTTAGGCGAACCAGCACGAACAGACGTGTCATCGGCGGAAGCATTCCGAGAGTTTGCGCAGGCATTTGGGCCGCGGCGTGTAGCTGTATCTATTGTGGGAGAAGCGCCGAATGCGGTGAAGTTGCGTCTTTATAGCCAGTTTGGATGCTACGCCCTCTGCCGGCTGTACGAAGTTAAAACACAACCCGATCATCGGATGGACAATATCGCCGACGAAAGAAGCTTTGTTCTGCGGATAACCGGGCCGGCACTCCCCGGGAAATTTACGTCGGCGGATTATGAAACAGCCGCAAAGACGATATTCAGTTCGATCCATCGTGAATTACGTACCGTGCGAGGATGGGTCTATCGCGACTTTGTCATGCTCCGCTTCACTCGCGCAACGGACGGTCAAATTTCATATGAGATACTCATTTACGTGACCTGCCCGTCAAATCTCGTTCAAGCCGCAAGGCAGATTGCAGTCGCAGCGTTAAAGCAGGCGGGAGCGCAACGAGTCGAGGAACAGGCCAACGCCTATAGATCCTCCACACCTCTCACCATAACTGGGCCGCGGAGGGGTGCTCGCGATATTGTGGACAATGACCTTTTGCGATTCACGACCGGTGAGTTCTTGGTTTCGCCGACTGAACTGCCGGGCAAATTTGATGCCGAACGCGTCAAGGAGCTAATCCAACGCTGGGGCGATTTGACTCCTATAGAGATAGTTGTACCTTCAACCTAATAGTTATAAAGCCACGATTGATGTTCAATACTTATTTAAGTTGGGCAATTGACGGCACACTCGAGAGGGTTTTGGTTTGTATCACTCACCTACATATATAATCTTGTTCATTCGAGCCGTTGCGTTGCCCTCCTTTTGAGGTGTCGCTGCCCACACGTAGATGCCCTGTAGTGCAAAATCTTTTGCTTCAGTCTGAAGGCCTCAAGACGACGTTTCAAGTCCCCGCCGTGCCTCCGACGCTATTGGACATTTTCTGACACTTCGCCCATAACTCCGGCATAGGCGAGGTGGAGTGGCGCGCGGAGCCGGACGGATTAAGTCGACTCATGATGGTTCGAGGAGAAGATCGCGGCTGACCAGCACGCGTATTCTCGTCCCCGGCCTGATCGATATGGAGGGGCGGATTTCGAGTTCACGTTCGACGAGCCGGTCGCCCGCTCGTCCGACGGTCGGTCCGCTGCTGTCGCGGATCGCTTCGGCAATGGCGCTGTCGCCGCCGGTGTCGCTTAGCTCTGTGCCGATCCCGAACAGGGTTGCGACGATCCCCGCCTTGATGATGCGGCCCCAATGATTGTCGACGCGGTCGGCCACGCCGGCGGCGCCGCTGCCATCGGTCGCGTCCATCTGGTCGAGGGTGATGGAGCGACCGTCGGGATAGAGAAGGCGGTTCCAGATCACCAAGGCGCGATCCTGTCCGAACGCGACCTTGCTGTCATAGGTCCCGAGCAATTTGGCGCCCTGCGGGATGAGGCGGGTCTGACCCGTGACGCTGTCGAACACATCTTCGGTCACTTGTGCGATCACCTGGCCGGGGAGATCGGACGAGAGGCCGGTGACCAGCGCGCCCGAGATCGTCGACCCGGTCATGAGGACATGCGCACCGGGTGGCGGGACGATGCGGCCGCTGTTCGTTGTCGCGGGGTGGCTGTTCGCCTGGGCGGACGGGCTGGGGGTTCTGGTGGGCTGGATGGCTCGCGCGCTGTCCGGGTCTTCATCGGGTAGCGCTCGGGACGCGTCGGTCGCCGAGAACAGCTTGCTCGCGCGCGCGCTGGCCTGGGCTTGTCGCTGCCGTTCGGCCTCGGTCGCCGCAGGATCGGGAGCGGAGGGCGCGGGTGTCGCGTCACTTGGCGGTTCGACGGTCTCGTCGGTCGGGAGAGCGGGCGGACCCATGTCTTCCGGAGACTTGATGTCGCTATAGTCCTTCGGCGCGTCGGTCAGGGCATCGGCGTCCTGACCGGACGCGATCATGACATTCTCGCTTGTGTCGTGGTTGCGGCTGCCGTCGCTGAGGCTCCACGCCAGCGCGCCCGCAATCGCGAATGCCGCGGCGCCGGACAGGCCGGCGATGACCTTGCGCGACAGGCGGCGCGGTTTTGGCGGGGGAGCGCGCGTGGCGAGCGGCGGGCGATTGTCGGGTGATGGATCGGTTGCGCGCTCGGTCATGACGTCTGCCCTCGTGCGTGCAGGCGCTCGATGCGGACGGTTTGAGGTCGCTTCGTTCCGAGCCGAAGTTCGGCGCGGTCGAACAGGCGGTCGACGATCATGTATCGCCCCGAGACGCGGTAGTTGACGAGCTCGGCCTTGCCCTTCTCGCCGAGCAGGAACAGCGGCGGCAGTTCGTTTTGTCCGATCGTCTCGGGGAACAGGATATAGGTCTTCCTGCCGTCGTCGAAGATCTGGGTCGGACGCCAGGGCGGACGGTCGCCTTTCAGCCGGTAGCCGAAGTCGAGCTTCGCGGCGTCGAGCCCGGTCGCGATTTGGGTTGCCGCCTCCGCCATGGCCTCGGCGGAGCGCGCCTGGATCGCGATCAGCTCGTCCTGCGG
>JACDQN010000099.1 GCA_015657575.1 Sphingopyxis sp. | reverse complement strand
TAGAGGATGGCGACGGGGAGCAGCAGCGGCAGCAGCAGCAGGCGCCACGGCGCCCGGCTGCGCGCCGCATACAGCAGGAACGGCGTATAGGTCGGCAGGATCGTCAGCGTCCGGTCGAGGTCGAAGATCGACAGCTGGACCTCCGGCGACGGCGCCGGGGCGCCTTCCGCGTCATTTCGTCTTTTCGCCTGCGCCACGACCGCTCCTTCTTTTCGTCGGAGCGCAGCTGTGGCAGCGGCATCTGCCGGGCCGATGGCGCGATCATTTGTTTTTCGTCATGTTCGCGGAAGCGATGGCGGCGGGGCGCGCCAGGCTTTAACGGGGAAGCGATGCATATCTTGGTGATCGAGGACGACGCGCTTGTCGCGGAGCATATCGGCAAGGGGCTGAAAGCCGCCGGGCATCTCGTCGATATCGAGGGCGACGGGCGCGCCGGCCTGCTGCGCGCCGCGAGTGAAACCTACGATCTGATCGTCGTCGACCGCATGCTGCCCCATGTCGACGGGCTGACGATCGTCCAGACGATCCGCGCGACGGGCGATGCGACGCCGGTCCTGATCCTCTCCGCGCTCGCCGAGGTCGACGAACGCGTCGCGGGCTTGCGCGCGGGGGGCGACGACTATCTAACCAAGCCCTTCGCCATGTCCGAACTGCTGGCGCGGATCGACGTGCTCAGCCGGCGCGGCCCGGCTATCGTCGCGGAAACCCGGCTTGCCATCGGCGACCTCGAGATCGACCTGCTCGGCCAGGCGGTGCGGCGCGGCGGCAAACCCGTCGACCTGACCGCGCGCGAGTTCCGCATCCTCGCCTATCTGGCGAAGAACGAAGGGCGGGTCGTCACGCGCTCGATGCTGCTCGAACATGTGTGGGACTATCATTTCGACCCGCAGACCAACATCATCGACCAGCATGTCAGCCGCCTGCGGCAAAAGGTCGACCGCGGGTTCGGCGCGACGCTGATCCACACGGTGCGCGGCACCGGCTATATGATGCGGGCCGGCTGATCGTGGCGCGCCGCGCCCGCCTGTCGCGCAGCCTGACGCTGCGATTGGGGCTGATCTATGTCGCGCTGTTCCTGACTTCGACCGCGCTGATGTTCGCCGCGGCCTATTGGATCGGCGTCTATCAGCCGCTGCTGAACGAGGCGGCACGCGTGCGCGCCGAGGCGGGAAATCTGACTGCGATCGACAAGGCGGGCGGCCGCGACGCGCTGGTCCGCGCCTTGCAGGAGCGGCAGGCGACCGGGCGGAGGCGCGCTTTTCACGCCCTCGTCGCCGCCGACGGGCGAACGGTGACCGCCAATTTGCCGAGCTGGCCCGACAAGCCGATCGCGCGCTGGACCCTGCTGGAAGCCGACGTCTATCGCGAGGGGCAGGAGGAAGATTATGAGGCGCTCGTCATCGAACGCCGGCTCGGCGACGGCGCGCGGCTGATCGTCGGACGCGACGTCGAGGACATCGACGACCGCGACGAGCTGTTCACCATCGGATCGGCCTGGCTGATCGTCATCGCCGCATTGCTCGCCATCGGCGGCAGCCTCGCGATGAGCCGCGCGATCGGACGGCGCATCGATGCGGTGACGCAGACCGCGCGGCGCGTGATGGCGGGGCGGCTCACCGAACGCATCCCGCTCCGCGGCACCGGCGACGATTTCGACGAGCTCGCCGAAACGCTCAACATGATGCTCGGGCGGATCGAGGAATCGGTCGAATCGGTGCGCCGCGTGTCGGACAATGTCGCGCACGAACTGCGCACCCCGCTCGCGCGCCTGCACGCCGATCTCGACGAATTGCGCATGGCGACGAGCGAGGAGGAACGCGAGCGGCTGGCCGAACAGGCGGTGCGCGAGGCCGAGCGGCTGCAGTCGATCTTCGACGCGCTGCTGCGCATCGCGCGGATCGAGAGCGGGCGGCATCTCGCGGGCTTAAAATCGGTCGACCTCTCGACCCTGCTCGCCGACGCCGTCGAGTTCCACGCCCCCGATGCCGAAGCGCGCGGCCAGAGCATTGCGAGCCATATCGCGCCGGGACTGACGATCGAGGCCGATCCCAACCTCCTGTTCCAGGCGGTGTCGAACCTGCTCGACAATGCGATCAAATATGGCGGGGCGGGTGCGGCGATCGAGCTTGCCGCGAGCGGGCAGGAGGGGAACGTGCGCATCGTCATTTCCGACACCGGCCCCGGCATTCCCGCCCCCTATCGCGAGCGGGTGACCGAGCGCTTTTTTCGTCTGCCCGAAACCGCCGGCCAACCCGGCACCGGGCTCGGGCTGGCGCTGGTCGCGGCGATCGTCGCGCTGCACAAGGGGACGATGGCGATCGACGATGCGGGCCCGGGAACGCGCATCACGCTTGCCTTCTAGGGTCAGGACGCCAGATCTCCGATCGGGAACTTTCGCCGCCCGCTATCGTTGAAGAAGCGCAGTCGAAAATTCAGCGAAAGATGGTGGCGATACGTCGATCATCAAAAGAAAGTGTCGCACCCGCAGCGTTTCGGCAAAGGCGTTCGCATGTCCATAGCACGGCTGATCGTGGCAGGTTGTCGAGGAGAAATCTGATGTTCAAATGGGCCCTTATCTTTGCCGTCATCGCTCTGGTCGCCGCCGTCTTCGGTTTCGGCGGCATCGCCGGCGCTGCGGGCGGGATCGCGAAAATTCTATTCTTCGTCGGCTTGGCCTTCGTCGCGCTATTCCTGATCCTAGGCGTGTTCGCCGGGAAAAAAATTGCCGGGTGATGCAACCAATCGGCAACCGGAGCGTTTCTAGAGTCTACTTGATCGAAAGTGAGAGTGGAATTTGATCCTGTCTTCGGACGGATCTAGGGAGCCCCGCCGCAGAAATGCGACGGGGCTTACCTGTTTCGGGCCCCCTTTTTCTTTCCGTCGCAACTTGCGCCGATATGAACGGCGCGGCTGTCCTGCGACATTTTGCGACAATTTTTCGTCGATCCGGCAATCGATTGGGACAAGTCGCGCCTAAAACCCTCTCATCAGAGCCAACCCCCTTGGCCCCATGAGGAGTTCGTTACGTGAAAAAGAAGATCGCGTTTTTGACGCTCGGCGCCGCGCTGGTCGCGGTTCCCGTGCTGGCCGCGCCCGGCGGTGATCGCAATGCGACGGTGACCCGCGCCGAAGCGCAGGCCAAGGCGACCGAGATGTTCGCCAAGATGGACGTCAACAAGGACGGCAAGCTCGACGCCGCCGACCGCGCCGCCAAGCGCAGGGAAATGCAGGCGCAGATGTTCGACCGGCTCGACGCCAACAAGGACGGCAATATCAGCAAGGCTGAATGGGACCAGCACAGCGCCGACCGTGCCGCCAAGCGCGGCGAGAAGCGCGCCGACGCCGGTGAAGACAAGCGCGGCATGCGCGGCCATCATGGCAAGCGTGGCGGCTATCACGGCATGTTAATGGGCAAGGCCGATACGAACGGCGACAAGGCGGTCAGCCAGGCCGAATTCCAGACCGCGGCGCTTGCGCGCTTTGACGCCGCCGATGCCAACAAGGACGGCCAGGTCACGCCCGAAGAGCGCAAGGCGCAGCGCGGGGAATGGCTCGCCAAGCGCGGCGGCGCGGCGCCGGCGGCCCCGACAGGCGAATAAGCCATTTGGCAGGGGCCGCGCGGCGAGCAGGCCTTCCTTCCCCCTCCCGGCATTGCCTTTGCCGCCGGTCCCTGCCAGCTATCGCCCATCGGCCCCCGCGGCCGGTGGGCGAACTAGCGTTTGACGGAAATATGATGACCGATATCGATATGCCCCGCATCCTGCTGATCGACGATGAACCCTCGATCCGCGAACCGCTGGGCGAATATCTGGCGGCGCAGGGCTTTGCGGTGACCGACGCCGCGAACGCGGCCGAGGCGCGCTCGGTGCTGCGCGCACAGACCGTCGATCTGGTCGTCAGCGACATCATGATGCCCGGCGAGGACGGCCTGTCGCTGACCCGCCACCTGCGCGAGACGAGCAGCATCCCCGTCATCCTGCTCACCGCGCGCGCCGAGGATACCGAGCGGATCATCGGGCTGGAGATCGGCGCCG
>JACDQN010000098.1 GCA_015657575.1 Sphingopyxis sp. | reverse complement strand
CTTGCCCTTGCGGCGCTGGCCATGCTGGCCGGGGCCATATTCGCGGCGGTTGACCGGGCTCTTCGGGCGACCCCAGATGTTCTCGCCCATGCGGCGGTCGAGTTTATACTTGGCGCTCTGGCGCTTCGACATTTGTCGTCTCCAATTTGCTGTGTGCCGAAGGATTTCGGCGGTCCCGGGCCGCACCATATGGAATCTTCCATATGCGACCGCCGCTTCACCGGGGTGCGGGGTCAATTTGCGAAGGCGCGCGACTAGACGGTGAATTGCGTAAAGTCAAGCTTTGCGGCCGCGGCTCGACAGGGCTGAAAAAGCCGCTAAAGGCAGCGCGCATGACCGCTCCCAAATCCCCCGCAGACTGCGAAACGATGATCGAGGTTCGCGCCGGTGTCGATCAGGTCGACCGCGAACTCGTCGCGCTGCTCGTCCGCCGCTTCGGCTATATGGACGCTGCCGCGCGCATCAAGGCCGATCGCATGAGCGTTCGGGACGAAGGGCGCAAGGCTCAAGTTCTCGACAATGTCGCACGCGAGGCGGAGGCTGCGGGACTGGATCCGAAACGCTTGCGCGCCGTGTGGGAGGTGCTGGTCGAACAGTCGATCGCCTATGAATATGAACAGTGGGACCGGACGCGCGGCGCCTGACCGTCAGCTGCCCTGACCGCTGTCCCCGCCGGTCTTCGACCGGATGTCATCCTGTCGGGCGTTGTTCATCGCGTCCCATTCTTCCTGCGTCTTGCAGATGCGCGACTTGAGCCGGCTGCCGGTGGTGCCGTCGGAGCGGCAGATTTTCTTCGCCTTCTCGGGTTTCGCGTCGCTGGTGCCGGCCGCCTGATCGGAAGCCGAATCCATGGCAGCGGCGGAAAGCGCGAGCGACAACAGGATCGTGAGCATGGGGGTCTCCGGAGAATGATCGCGCCCTGTTATCGCGGTCGCGGCGTCCTGCCAAGAGCGGTCACGATGCCGTGCATCATCCTGATATCGTTGTACGACCAACCGGTTTTGGTCAGGATGGTTCGCAGGGTGCGCAGTGTCGCCTCGGTACGGTCGGCAGGGAAGAAATAGCCCGCGGCGTCGAGATCGCGCACGAGGTGCTGGATCAGTCCCTCCATCTCACCATGCTCGGCGGGCGGGTCGAGCGGCACCTCGGGCGGACTCGCGAGCGCGACGCCCTTCGACCATTCATAGGCAAGCAGGATCACCGCCTGCGCGAGGTTGAGCGACCCGAATTCGGGATTGATCGGTACCGTGACGATCTTGTGCGCGAGCGCGACATCGTCGGTTTCGAGCCCCGACCGTTCGGGACCGAAGATATAGGCCGAGCGGCCCGCGGTTGCATGGACCTCCTGCGCCGCGGCTTCGGGGGTCAGCACGGGCTTCGACACGCCGCGCTTGCGCACCGTCGTCGCATAGATGGTGGTGCAGTCCGCGACCGCCTCGGCGAGGCTGGCGAAAACTTTGGCATCGGCGAGCACGCTGTCGGCGCCCGACGCGGCTGGGCCTGCGTCGGGGTTCGGCCAGCCGTCGCGCGGGGCAACAAGACGCAGCTCGGTCAGCCCGAAATTGAGCATCGCCCGTGCCGCCTTGCCGATATTTTCGCCAAGCTGCGGTCTGACCAGAACGATGACAGGGGGCGGGGCGGCCGCGCTCATTTGCTGGGCCGTGCCGCCTCGGTGATCGACGAGGCGAATTCCTCGAAATCCTTGGCTTCGGTGAAATCGCGGTATACGCTGGCGAAGCGGATATAGGCGACATTGTCGAAGCCCTTGAGCGCTTCCATCACCATCGCGCCGATCTGTGCCGCCTGCACCTCGCTTTCGCCCGAGGTTTCGAGCTGGCGCTGGATGCCCGAGACAAGCCGCTCGATCCTTGCGCCGTCGATCGGGCGCTTACGGCAGGCGATCTGGACGCTGCGCATCAGTTTCTCGCGGTCGAAGGGTTCGCGCCCGCCATCGGCTTTGAGCACTGCGACCTCGCGCAACTGAATGCGTTCGAACGTCGTGAAGCGCGCCCCGCAATCCTCGCACTGGCGGCGGCGGCGAATGGCTGCGCCGTCCTCGGTCGGACGGCTGTCCTTCACCTGGCTGTCTTCATGTCCGCAATAGGGGCAGCGCATCGGTCAGCGTTTCACCCGCGAATAGAGCGCGATGGCTGCGCCCGCGAACAGCCCGACCGGCCAGGTCACGACGGGCAGCACCGCGCCCGCGATCGCGCCGACGACACCGCCGGTCAGCACGGGGCGCGTCGAGGGATGATCCATCCCCTGCTTGCCCATCGCCTTGACCTCTTCGATCGTCAGTTCGACCAGCGTCGGTTCCTCGGGGTGCTGCCGCGCCATCGGATCAGCCCTGATAGATGGGGAAGCGTTCGCAGAGTGCGCGGACGCGCCCGCGGACATTCGCCTCGACATCGGCGTCGCCATGCTCGCCCTTGTCGCGCAGCGCTTCGAGTACGTCGGCAACCATGTCGCCGATTTCCTCGAATTCGGCGATACCGAAGCCGCGCGTCGTGCCCGCGGGCGACCCGACGCGGATGCCGCTGGTCTTGACCGGGGGGAGCGGGTCGAACGGAACGCCATTCTTGTTGCAGGTGATCGCGCTGCGTTCGAGCGCCTCGTCGGCGTCGCGGCCGGTGATGCCGAGCGGGCGGAGGTCGATCAACGCAAGATGCGTGTCGGTGCCGCCAGCGACGACGTCGGCGCCGCGCGTCTTCAATCGGTTGGCGAGTGCCTGCGCGTTGGCGATCGTCGCTTTTGCATAATCCTTGAACTCGGGGCGCAGGGCTTCACCGAACGCAACGGCTTTCGCCGCGATGACGTGCATCAGCGGGCCGCCCTGCAGGCCCGGGAAAACCGCCGAATTGATGCGCTTGGCGATCGCTTCGTCATTGGTCAGGATCATGCCGCCGCGCGGGCCGCGCAGCGTCTTGTGCGTCGTCGTGGTGACGACATGGGCATGCTCCATCGGCGAGGGATGCGCTCCGCCGGCGACGAGGCCAGCAAAGTGCGCCATATCGACCATCAGCAGCGCGCCGACATCGTCGGCGATGGCGCGGAAGCGCGCGAAATCGAGTGTGCGCGGATAGGCCGAGCCGCCCGCGATGATCAGCGAAGGGCGATGCTCCTTGGCCAGCGCCTCGACCTGGTCGAAATCGACGAGATGGTCGTCGGCGCGCACGCCATATTGCACCGCGTTGAACCATTTGCCCGACATCGCCGGCGGCGCGCCGTGCGTCAGGTGGCCACCGGCGTCGAGGCTCATGCCCAGGATCGTCGCGCCCGGCTTGGTCAGCGCCAGCATCACCGCGCCGTTCGCCTGCGCGCCCGAATGCGGCTGGACGTTGACATAGCCGCAGTCGAACAGCTGCTTCGCGCGGTCGATCGCCAGCGTCTCGACCTCGTCCGACGGGGCGCAGCCCTGATAATAGCGCTTGCCCGGATAGCCTTCGGCATATTTGTTCGTGAACACCGATCCCTGCGCTTCGAGCACCGCCTTGCTGACGATATTTTCCGAGGCGATCAGTTCGATCTGATATTGTTCGCGTTCGAGTTCATGCTTCATCGCGGCCGCGACGGCGGGATCGGTCGCGCCGACGCCGTCCGAGAAGAAACCGGCCGATCGGATGGGCTTGGCGAGCGTGTCTGTGGTCATCGGCTGGTCTCCAGGATGGGAGGGTGGGAAAGCTTGTCGACGCGGCGGGTGTGGCGGTCGCCGGCGAAATCGGTGGCAAGAAAGGCGTCGAGGCACGCCTTGGCCATGTCGACGCCGGTCAGCCGCGCGCCCATCGCCACGACATTCGCGTCATTATGCTCACGCGCCAGCTTCGCCGACAGCGGCTCGGACACGAGCGCGCAGCGCGCAGCGGGGTTGCGGTTGACCGAAATCGAGATGCCGATACCCGATCCGCAAAGCGCGACACCACGCTCGGCACGGCCCTCGGCGATCGCGGCGCCCAGCTTGTAGCCATAATCGGGATAATCGACGCTGTCGGGGCCGTTGGTGCCCAGATCCTCGACCTCATGCCCCTTTTCGCGCAGCCAGTCGGCGAGCACAGCTTTCAACTCGTAAGCGGCATGGTCGGAGGCGATGGCGATGCGCATGATGCGGCTCCCGCAGGGGTCAAGGGAATCGATGAGCGCGCTTTAGGCGAAGCGACGAGGATTGGCCATAAGCGAGGTGGCAAATTTGTGACGGCGCCGATAAAGCCGCCCTATGTTCGAAACAATGATATCGGTTTTGATGTTGACGGGCATCGTCCTGATCGGCGGAGCGGTGTTCGTTTTTCGTGGCGGCGACCGGCGCCGCGCCTTGCTGATGATCGTGGCTGCGCTCGTGATGTTCGCCAATGTTGCGATCTGGATGATGCCGGGGCCGGAGACGGCGGCGATCGAAAACGCCGAATGAGCGACGTTTGTGTCCACCGGCGGGTTGGACGCTATTGTCCGGACTGCGGCAAGAACCTGCAGCCCGAACCAATCGACCGCCGTACGGTCGTCGACGAGCTGGTGGGAAATTGGTGGGAAAAGGGCGTTCTGCACACGCTGGTCGGGCTGTTCCGTCAGCCCGGCGTTCTGATTCGCCGCTATATCGAGAGTGACCGCGACATCCTGGTCAAGGCTGTGCCCTATATCGCGGTCGCGCTGGCCCTGAATTACGCGCTGCGGGCGCGTTTCCTGCCCGGAAGCACCGCGACCGACCTGTCGATCATCGAGACACTGCAGCAGGAGCCACTGGTCATCCCCTTGCTCTCGGCGCTGATTTCGGCGCTGGTGCTTCACTTCATCTTCTATCGCGGCGCGTCGGCCGGATTGTTCGGAACGATGGTGATGCGGCTCTATGTGCTCGCGCAGGCAACGCTGCTCGTCGTTTTCGTCGATCTCGCGATGCAATTGTTCATCGCCGACCGCAGTATCGGCCGTAATCTGACGCGACTGGCCTTCGGCCTCGGTTTCACGATCTTTGCCGTGCGGCAGTTTTACGCCGGGGAAGGGCGAGGCGGCTGGATTCGCGCGATCGCCGCGGTGCTATGCGGCGAGCTCGCGCTCATCCTTCTCGTCTATACACCCGCTGCGATGGTCGAGCAGGCTGGCCTGTTCGACTGACCGATCAGCGGATCGGCGAATCGGGCGCGAGCCGCATATCCAGATAGTTATCGAGCGACTTCATCAACTGGTCGAGCTCATGCTCGAAGAAATGGTTGGCGCGCGGGATCTCGTCGTGGTGGATCGTGATGCCCTTTTGCGTGCGCAGCTTGTCGACGAGCTTCTGCACAGCATTCGGCGGCACGATCTCGTCGGCGCCGCCCGCGACGATGATGCCCGACGACGGGCAGGGCGCCAAGAAGCTGAAATCATACATGTTCGCCGGCGGTGCGACCGACAGGAAGCCGCGGATTTCGGGACGGCGCATCAACAGCTGCATACCGATCCACGCGCCGAAGCTGAAGCCCGCAACCCAGGTCGTCTGCGCCTCGGGATGGATCGACTGGACCCAGTCGAGCGCCGACGCGGCGTCCGAAAGTTCGCCGATGCCGTTGTCGAACGTCCCCTGGCTGCCGGCCGACGCCGCGGAAGTTG
>JACDQN010000097.1 GCA_015657575.1 Sphingopyxis sp. | reverse complement strand
CTGCCACCTCCCCACAAGTGGGGAGGATATTGTGTCAGATCGACTGGCCGGTCTTCGCCCAGTCGGCGAGGAAGCCTTCGATGCCCTTTTCGGTCAGGATATGCTTGAACAGCCCCTTGATCACCGACGGCGGCGCGGTCATCACGTCGGCGCCGATCTTCGCGGCTTCGAGCACATGGATGCCATGGCGGACGCTCGCGACGAGGATCTCGGTCGCATAGGCGTAGTTGTCGTAGATCAGCCGGATGTCGGCGATCAGCTGCATCCCGTCGAAGCCATTGTCGTCGTGGCGGCCCACGAAGGGCGAGACGAAGGTCGCGCCCGCCTTCGCCGCGAGTAGCGCCTGCGCCGCCGAGAAGCAGAGCGTCACATTGACCATCGTGCCGTCGCTGGTCAGCGCTTGCAGGTCTTCAAACCGTCGATCGTCAGCGGCACCTTGATGCAGACATTGTCGGCGATCTTGCGGAGGACTTCGGCCTCCTTCATCATCGTTTCATGGTCGAGCGCGACGACTTCGGCCGAGACAGGGCCGTTGGTGAGCGCGCAGATTTCCTTCGTCACTTCCTTGAAATCGCGGCCCGACTTGGCGATCAGCGAGGGGTTGGTCGTCACCCCGTCGAGCAGGCCGGTCGCGGCGAGTTCCTGGATGTCGGCGATTTCGGCGGTGTCGGCGAAGAATTTCATGGCGCTTGGGTTTCCTGCTGGGAGGGCGATTCGAGTCTCACCTGGCCCTAGAGCAACACGCGGCAAATATGAACCGTTCGCCCTGAGCGTGTCGAAGGGCCGTCCTATCTTCCGACGTCAAAGAAAAGAACGGTGCTCGACAAGCTCAGCACGAACGGAAAAAATGAAGGGGTGTCAGCGCGCGAGGCCAAAGACGGCCGTCAGCAGCGGACTGCCCGTTTCGCGCGGATTGGCGCGGATCGCTGCTTCTTCCTGCCCGATCGCGCGATAGATGGCGTCATGCGTTCGGTCCGAGACATCCTGCACCAGCCCGCGAAAATCGATGCCGGTCGCGGCGCGCAGCGCCTGCGTGACGATTTCATTGTCGGCGAGGCGCAGCCCCTGATCGATGCCGGGGAACATCGCGCCGACGAGGCTGCGGCCCATCGACCGTTCGAGCAGCGCGGTCGCGGCGGTCGGCCCACCGCTGACGATCGCCGCGGCATCGGCGATGCTGATGGTGCGGATTGCGTCGGCGACCAGCGGCGCGGCGCGCTCGGCGCCGTCGCGCGCGGCGCTGTTGACTTGCCGCGTCAGCCGCGTCTTGAACGCGCCGGTCATAAGAATTTTCGCAACGATCGACGAGGCACCGTCGCCGCCGAGCTGCGGCGGCAGGTCGATGCGCGCGACCTGGCTGTCGTAAAAGCCGTTCGGTTGGAGCAGCATCGCGAAGGCGCGCTGCGACGACAGCGTCAGCAACTCGCGGATCGCGTCGGTCATGCTGAAACCGGGCAGATTGGCGCAGCCGGGCAGGGTCAGAAACGGCGCGGCGGCGAGAGCTGCGATCAAGGTGCGGCGGTGGGTCAGGGCGGCGGTCATTGCGTCTCTCCGAAAATAGTGGCGTTCCGTCTTTGTTCCAGTTATGCGCCGGTCATGGGCAAAGCGAAGCGTCAATATGTCTGTCAGAATTGCGGGTCTGTCACCTATCGCTGGCAGGGGCAATGCGGCGATTGCAACGAATGGAACACGCTGGTCGAGGAAGCGGGCGAAACCGCCTTTTCGGCGAAGCATGACCTTTCGAAGGGCGGCCGCGCGCTGGTACTGGAAACGCTCGACGCGCAGAGCGCGATGCCCGAACGGATGCTCTGCAGCATTTCCGAATTCGACCGCGCGCTTGGCGGCGGCTTCGTTGCCGGGTCGGCAACGCTGATCGGCGGCGATCCGGGGATCGGCAAATCGACGCTGTTGTTGCAGGCGGCCGGAAGGCTGGCGAAGGCGGGCAGGTCGGTCGTCTATATCAGCGGCGAGGAAGCGGCGGCGCAGGTGCGTCTCCGCGCCCAGCGGCTGGGGCTCGGCGACGCGCCGGTCGCGCTCGCGAGCGCCACGTCGGTCCGCGATATCTTGGCGACACTCGACAGCCGCACCGCCGATTTCGTCGTGATCGATTCGATCCAGACGATGCACAGCGACCTGATCGACAGCGCCCCCGGGACCGTCAGCCAGGTTCGCGCCAGCGCGCAGGAACTGATCCGCTACGCCAAGGACAGCGGCGCCGCGATCGTGCTCGTCGGCCGATGTCACCAAGGACGGCACGATCGCGGGGCCGCGCGTGCTCGAACATATGGTCGACACGGTGCTGGCGTTCGAGGGCGAACGCAGCCACCAATATCGCATCCTGCGCGCGGTCAAGAACCGCTTCGGCGGCACCGACGAGATCGGCGTCTTCGCGATGGGCGAGGAGGGGCTGGGCGAGGTGTCCAACCCGTCGAGCCTGTTCCTGACCGACCGCAGCCGCGACGTGCCGGGGTCGGTTGTGTTTCCGGCGCTCGAAGGCACGCGGCCGGTGCTTGTCGAGGTGCAGGCGCTGACGGTGCGGCTGGCGAGCGGGGCGACGCCCCGAAGAGCGGTGGTCGGCTGGGACAGCGGACGGCTGGCGATGGTGCTCGCGGTGCTGGAGGCGCGCTGCGGGCTGCAGATGGGCGGCGCCGAAGTCTATCTCAACATCGCGGGCGGCTATCGCCTGACCGATCCGGCGGCCGATCTGGCGGTCGCGGCGGCGCTGATTTCGGCATTCAGCGAGCGGCCGGTGCCGTCCGATGCGATCGTCTTCGGCGAGCTGTCGCTGTCGGGCGAGGTGCGTCCGGTTTCGCACGACGCGCTGCGCCTGCGCGAGGCTGCGAAGCTCGGCTTTTCAAAGGGCTGGGGGCCAAAGGGGATGAAGCCGGTGAACGGGATCGGGGTCGACGGCTTCGGCCGCCTCGGCGAACTCGTTGACCTGATGCTCGGTCGCGACTAGCGACCGGCAAATGGGCAGTTTGACGGCTATGGATATCCTCGTGCTGACGCTGATCGGCGGCAGTGCGATACTCGGCTTTTCGCGTGGACTGGTGCAGGAGGTGACGAGCCTGCTTGCCTGGGTGCTCGCGATCGCCGCGGTGCGCTTTTTTCACGGGATAACCACCGATTTGCTGTCGCAATGGATCGAGGCGCCGGGCGGCGCGGCGATGCTGGCTTTCGTGATCCTGTTCGGCGGGGTTTTCGCGCTCGCCAAATGGGGATCGCGCGCGATGGGGCAGCGCAGCCGCGCCTCGCTCGTCGGCGGTTTCGACCGCGGCCTCGGCGCGGGCTTCGGTGCGATCAAGGGCCTGATGATCGCGGCGATCGGCTTCATGATCGTCACGCTGCTCTACGACATCGGTTATGGCAATGCGCAGCGTCCGGCATGGATGGTCGAGAGCCGCACCTATCCGGCGCTCAACGCGACCAGCGCGGCGCTGAGCAAGGTGATCGCCGAGCGCCGCGCCGAAGCGCGCGCCGCGGCGGCCGAGGGCGATACGCCATGAGCGCGCCGCTCTATAATCGCGACATATTGGCGCTCGCGGTCGCGACCGCCGATTTCCTGCCGAACCCCGCCGCGCGGCTGCGCGCGAGCAAGCGCGCGCCGCTGTGCGGCAGCGCGATCATCCTCGACCTCGATACCGACGACGCCGGCCGGGTGACCGGCATCGGCATGCATGTCGAGGCTTGCGCACTGGGGCAGGCGTCGGCGGCGCTGCTCGCGCGCCATGCGCCGGGACGCGGGCTCGCCGAGATTCGCGCGGCGCGCGACGATATCGCGGGCTGGTTCGCCGGCACGGGCGGGCAGCCCGCTTGGCCGGGCTTCGACCTGCTCGCGCCTGCGCGCGACTATCCGGCGCGTCATGGGGCCATCCTGCTGCCCTTCGATGCCGCGATCGCGGCGCTCGAGGAGCAGGCCGCGGCGGCATGAGCCTGCTCGCGCTCACCACGGCGGCAGCGCAAGCGGCGGAGAAGGTTGCCGAAGCGGCGACCGATACTGCGCTCGTCGAGGGCGCGATCCTGCTCGGGGTCGCGACGCTGTTCGTGCTGATCTTCCGCCGGCTCGGCCTCGGTGCGGTGCTCGGTTATCTGATTGCCGGCGCGGTCGTCGGCCCCCACGGGCTCGGGCTTGTCGGCGGCGGCGAGTCGAAGCTCGCCTTTGCCGAACTCGGCATCGCCTTCCTGCTCTTCCTCGTCGGGCTTGAACTCTCGCCGCGCAGATTGTGGCAGATGCGCCGCGCGATCTTCGGCCTCGGCATGGCGCAGGTCGCGGTGACGGGGCTCGTCCTGACCCTGTTGATCCATGTGACGCTGGGGTTCAGCCCCGCCGCGTCGCTCGCGCTCGGATTGCCGCTTGCGCTGTCGTCGACGGCACAGGTGCTTCCGGGTCTCAAAAGTTCGGGCCGCATCAACTCGCCCTTTGGCGAAAAGGCCTTTTCGATCCTGCTGTTCCAGGATCTCGCGATCGTCCCGATGATCACGATCGTCGCCGTGCTGTCGCGCGCACCCGCCGATCCCTCGGCGCCGTCGGGGTGGCAGATGGCGTTTTTCACCCTGTGGGCGATCATCGTGCTGGTGCTCGCAGGCCGCTTCATCGTCAATCCGTTGCTGCGGATCATCGGGCGGTATGGCGAGCGCGAGCTGTTCGTCGTCGTCGGCCTGCTCACCGTCCTCGCCAGCGCTGCTCTCATGCACAGTCTGCATGTTTCGACGGCGCTCGGCGCTTTCGTCGCGGGCGTGATGCTCGCCGATTCGCCCTATCGGCACGAGATCGAATCGGACATCGAACCTTTCCGCCTGATCCTGCTCGGCCTTTTCTTCCTCGCGGTGGGCATGGTGCTCGACGTCGGGGCGGTGATCGAGCGTCCGCTGCTGGTGCTCGCGCTTGCAGCCGGTCTGGTGGCGGTCAAATTTGCCGTGCTCACGCTGATCATCCGCCTCTTCGGCAAGCCGTGGAAAGCCGCGCTCGGCCTCGGGCTGCTGCTCAGCCAGGGCGGCGAATTCGGCTTCCTGCTGTTCGCGCAGGCGGCCGACGCCTTGCTGATCCGCCCCGAAGCCGCCAGCCTGTTCAGCGCCGTCGTGACGCTCTCGATGATTTCGACGCCGTTCCTGATGCTGTTCGCGCGCAATCTGGAGTTCGCGCCCGAAACCGATCAGCCGGCGCTCGACGATCCCGCCGGTGCGCCGCGCGGATCGGCGATCGTCATCGGTTATGGACGCTTCGGGCAGATCGTGTCGCAGATGCTGCACGGCGTGGCCTGTTCGGTGACGCTGATCGACAAGAAACCGAGCCAGATCGAACTGTCGAGCCGCTTCGACACCAAGGTCTATTTCGGCGACGGGCTGCGCGTCGACCTGCTCCGCCGGGCGGGCGGCGAAGAGGCGCGGCTGATCATCTTCTGCATCGACGATGCATCGGTCGATGCCGAGGCGATGAAGCCGATCGTCGAAGCCTTTCCCAATGCGAAGATATTGATGCGCGTGTTCGACCGGCGGCAGCTGCTCGCGGTCGACGGCGCCGGCGTGGACGGCGTCATCCGCGAGGTGTTCGAAAGCTCGATCGCGATGGGGCTGACCGCGCTGCGTCATCTCGATGTCGACCCGAGCGAGATGGAGGACGTCGAGGCGACGCTGCGCCATCTCGACGAAACGCGGCTGCAGGCACAGCTCGACGAGGGCGATATATCGGCCGGAATGGATCATCGCTTCAAACCCGGCGGCGGGCGCGAGGCCGACAGCGTGCTTGAGACCTTCCGCCGCAAGCGGCAGGCGGCGAAAGCCGCCCGCGAGGAAAATGAGGCGACGGGCCTCGGAAGCGAAGGTTAGAGCGCGGCTACTGCGACCAGCCGCCGTCGCGCGCCTGCCGCTCGGCGCCCGCATCGAGCGGATCACCCGGCCATCATGGCGGCGCCGCGGCGGCGAGTTCGCCCGACGAGGCCTGGCGATAATCGGAACCGGCCTGTCCGCGCATCGTCCGTTCGAGCTGCCAGCCCCCCGTCTCGCGCAGCCGATGCCGTTCAGCGCCGCGCTTTCGAAGCTGCGGCAATAGCGCCCGGTGCCGTCGCGAAAGCTGAGACCGATACGCACCGCGGCGTCCGGCGCCTGGTTCGAGGCGAGCTGCATATCGAGCGCATCGGCAAGCGGTCCCGCGGCGACGAGCGTGCCGTTCGCGTCGCGGACGTTCGCGGTGGGCGTCCACGGTTGCAGACCCAGCGCAAGTCCGAGCGCGAGCGAAGCGGCGATCGCGCCCCAATGGGCCGGCGCGAAGCGCGCGCGCTTCGCCTCGCGGCGCGCGGCGAGGCTGGTGTCGACCGCCG
>JACDQN010000096.1 GCA_015657575.1 Sphingopyxis sp. | reverse complement strand
GTGCAGAGGTTGGTCTTGCCCGAAAGGCAGCTTTTGCACTGGCGGCATTCGGGGGTGTAGAGCGGGATCACATGGTCGCCCGGCTTCACGCTGGTGACGCCCGCGCCGACCTCGCGCACTATCCCTGCGCCCTCATGCCCCAGCACGCTCGGGAAGATGCCCTCGCTGTCGAAGCCGTCGAGTGTGTAGGCGTCGGTGTGGCAGATGCCCGTCGCCATGATCTCGACCAGCACTTCGCCCGCCTTCGGGCCTTCGAGGTCGAGTTCGACGATTTCGAGCGGCTTCTTCGCTTCGAACGCAACGGCGGCGCGGGTCTTCATGGCGGATCTCCTTCTCGCTGCGCGCCATCCGCCAAATGGGGCGGCAATGCAAGATGCGGATAATCCCCCCTGTGGCCGCAGGCCATGGGAAGGGGGACCGCGCCCGCAGGGCATGGTGGAGGGGCCGCGACGCTCGCGCCCTTGCCCCTCCGTCAGCGGCTGCGCCGCTGCCACCTCCCCATCGCTGCGCGACAGGGAGGATTAGGGGGGGGCGCGTCGGTCCTTAAAGCGACAAAGGATACGGACGTGCAGCGCGAAACTGTCTCCTTTGTCGCTTTAAGCAGAGGCGCGAATATCGATGCGGTCGAAGAGCCGAAGCGGAGGCTGGCACGGCGAAATAATGTAGGAAAGCCCCATTTTGCACCGCTCCGCTCCTTTTTTGTCATGCTGAACTCGTTTCGGCATCCATGGCCCGGCGCAAGCCGCTTGGGGCGGCGCCAGATATTTTTCACGCAAAGACACAAAGATGGCGCGTTGGCCGCGAAGCGGCTTTTGATTCTGACCGTGCGGCCGGCCGCGGCGTTGATGGAGAAACGGGCATGGCGGCCCACGCCTTCCTCTTCGTGTCTTTGTGTGAAACAAAAGAACACGGCATCGAAGGGGAAGGCAGGCCATGGACCCTGAAACGAGTTCAGGGTGACGAAGGTGGGCAAAACGCTGGCGTCTGCCAGCTTCCCGATTTCTATGTGATGCCGCATCTGCAAAGCGGCGCGCTCGTCTCGCTCGTCGACCCGCTGCGCCCGCAGGAGGAACCGATCTGGGCGGTCTATCCGCAGCGCCGCCACCTGCTGCCGAAGGTGCGGCTGCTGATCGACAAACTGCGCGAGGAATTGCCGGGGGCGTTGCGGTGGAGTGAGATGGTATGAGACAATGAGGCAAGTAGGAGGCTAGAAGAAAAACATCGTTTAAGCCACGAAAGCAGCAGTTTGCGGGGGAGCTATGGTGAACTGGTTCAAAAACATGTTTGCTGGCAAATCGGCCAATGCTGATGATAGTCCGCTTGGTAAGCCAGAGCCTAGACCCGACCCATATCGCATTGAAACCGTCGATGACCTCTGGAACCATATCGCATATGTGCGCGGTTACGCTCCAAACCACTTCAAGGAAGAAGATTTCTTGCTTCCGGAAGAGCAGATGACGTTAGACCGTGCTTTCAAGCTGCTCGATGACGGAATCGATGTCGCGTATCCAGAGGCTGCTTTCTCACAGAAGCGCGTGGAATTGCGTGATGCGCTGTCACGCGCACTCCAAGCCTACCGTGCTGGTGATGAAATCGCCGGAGCAACCATACTTCAAGACGACTTTGAAGATCGGATTTTCAAAACCTAATTGGGTGTCCGATCCCCCTCAACACTCCACCACACTAACCGCCAGCCCGCCCTTCGACGTTTCCTTATATTTGTCGCGCATGTCGCGGCCGGTTTGCAGCATCGTCGCGATCACCGTGTCGAGGCTCACCACATGCGTGCCGTCGCCGATCATCGCGATGCGGCTCGCGTCGATCGCCTTGATCGCGCCCATCGCGTTGCGCTCGATGCACGGGATCTGCACCAGACCGCCAATCGGGTCGCAGGTGAGGCCGAGATTATGCTCCATGCCGATCTCGGCGGCATTTTCGACCTGCGCGTTGGTGCCGCCGAGCGCCGCGGTCAGCCCCGCCGCCGCCATCGAACAGGCGACGCCGACCTCGCCCTGGCAGCCGACCTCGGCGCCCGAGATGCTGGCGTTGCGTTTGTAGAGCGCGCCGACCGCGCCCGCGGCGAGCAGAAAGGTGCGCACCCCCGCCGCGTCGCCGCGATAGCTGCGCCGGTAATAGCGGATCACCGCCGGGATGATCCCCGCCGCGCCGTTGGTGGGCGCAGTGACGACCTTGCCGCCGGCGCATTTTCCTCGTTCACCGCCATCGCCCACAGGTTGATCCAGTCCATCATCGCCATCGGGTCGGACAGATTCTGCTCGTGCCGCGCGCGGATGTCGGCGGCGATCTGCGGCGCGCGGCGCTTGACCTTGAGGCCCCCGGGCAGCACGCCCATGCTCGAACAGCCGGCATCGATCGAGGCGTCCATCGCGCCCGCAATCGCGTCGAGCCCGGCATTAACCTCGTCGAGGCTGCGGTGCGCGAGTTCATTCTCGAGCATCATTTCGGCAAAGCTCTTGCCCGACCCCGCGCCCATTTCGAGCAGGTCGGCGCCCGAGGTGAAGGCGTGAGGAAGCTCGACCTCGTCCTCCGCGCCGCGGCTGTTGCGCCCCGCCTCGTCCTCGTCGACGACGAAGCCGCCGCCGATCGAGAAATACATGCGTTTCGCCAAAATCTCGCCATCGCCGTCGCGCGCGGTAAAGCTGAGCGCATTGCTGTGGAACGGCTGGCGCTGGCGCATCTGGAAATGCAGGTCCTGCGCGGGCTGAAAGCGCACGCGCTGGCGACCGAGCAGATAGATAAAGCCTTCGCTCGTCGCCCGGTCCCAATGCGCCTTGATCGCGGCGAGGCTTGTCGAGGCGGGGATTTCGCCCGCGAGGCCTGCGACCACAGCGGTGTCGGCGGCATGGCCTTTTCCGGTCAGCGCGAGCGAGCCGTAGAGGTCGGCTTCGACATGCGCAGTCTTCACGAGCAGCGCCTGCTCGTCGAGCCAGGCGGTGAAACGCCGCGCGGCAACCATCGGCCCGACGGTATGCGAGCTGGAGGGACCGACACCGATTTTGAAGAGTTCGAACAGGCTGATCGTCATGGCGGCGCCTATAGGCGGATCACGATCATCGGGATAGGGGCGCGTGGGCCCATTTTCGTTACGGCTTACAATAAATCCTCCCTGTCGCGTAGCGATGGGGAGGTGGCAGCCCGAAAGACTGACGGAGGGGCCAGAATGCGGCTCCTCCACCACCCACTTCGCGGGCGGTCCCCCTCCCCACGGCTGCGCCGCAGGGAGAATCTTTTCATCAGGCCGGATAGGTCCAGGTCGTGTCGCGCGCGAAATTCTCGGCAGCGAAATCCCAGTTGAGCAGTTCATCGACCACCGCGTCGACATAGGCCGGACGCAGATTCTTGCGGTCGATATAATAGGCATGTTCCCACACGTCGATCACGACGAGCGGCTTGATGCCCGCTGTCAATTCGGTGCCCGCGTCGTGCGTGTCGGTGACCGACAGCGTCCCGTCGCGCGAGATGAGCCAGGCCCAGCCCGACGCGAAATGATTGACGGCGGTTTCCTTGAGCTTTTTCTTGAGCTCGTCCAGCGACCCGAAATCGCGCTCGATCGCGGCGAGCAGGTCGCCCTTGGGCTCGGTCTTCGCCGGGCTCAGGCTTTCCCAATAGAAGGCATGGTTCCACGCCTGCGCCGAATTGTTGAACAGGCCCTTGTTGCCCGATCCTTCGGCGTGGTGAACGACTTCCTCGAGGCTCTTGTCCGCCAGTTCGGTGCCCTCGATCGCGGCGTTGGTCTTGTCGACATAGGCCTTGTGATGCTTGTCATGGTGCGTCGCCAGCGTGTCGGCCGAGATGTGCGGCTCGAGCGCGTCGAGCGCATAGGGGAGAGGAGGATGGGCGATCGTCATGGCAGTCTCCATTTTATTATGAGGGTGTTTGCGGCCTTTAACTCGGTATCGCGCGGGTGGGTTGCAAGGTCGTAACGGCGAAAATTTATGATCTGCGCCCTCCCCTGAAGGGGGGCTAGGTTCACGTCACCATCGCTTGCAGCGTCGCGATCCGGTCGGCTTCTTCGGCGGGCTTGTCGCGGCGGATGCGCGAAATGCGCGGGAAGCGCATCGCGAGACCCGACTTGTGGCGCTTCGACGCGTGGATCGAATCGAAGGCGACCTCGAGCACCAGCGATTTTTCGACCTCGCGCACCGGGCCGAAGCGATTGAGCGTGTTGTCGCGGACGAACTTGTCGAGCCATTTCAGCTCCTCGTCGGTGAAGCCCGAATAGGCCTTGCCGACCGGCAGCAACTCGCCGTCGTCGCTCCAACAGCCGAAGGTATAGTCCGAATAGAAGCTCGCACGACGACCGTTGCCGCGCTGGGCATACATCATGACGCAATCGGCGGTGAGCGGATCGCGTTTCCATTTGTACCAGAGCCCGGCGCGGCGCCCCGCGACATAGGGGGCGTCGCGGCGCTTGAGCATCACCCCCTCGATCGCCGCATCGCGCGCGCCGGCGCGGCGTTCGGCGAGGTCGTCGAAATCGTTCGCGTCGATCACCTGCGACAGGTCGAAATGGCTCGTGGCGAGGCGCGGAACGAAGGCTTCCAACTGCCGCCGCCGTTCGGTCCACGGCAGCGCGCGCAGGTCGTTGCCGTCGACGGCGAGCAGGTCGTAAACGCGGACGAAGGCGGGATAATCGGCGAGCATTTTCTTCGACACGACCTTGCGGCCGAGCCTTTGTTGCAGCGCGTTGAAGCTCGCGGCTTCGCCCCCCTGCACCTCGCCGCGCACGAGGAGTTCGCCGTCGATCACCGCATCCTGGTCGAAGGCCGCGACCAGCTCCGGGAACGCCCCGCTGATCTCCTCGCCGCCGCGGCTGTAGATGCGCGTCTCGCCGCCGCCCCGCACGATCTGGACGCGGATGCCGTCCCATTTCCACTCGGCGGCATAGTCGGCGAGGTCGACCGTCCCTTCCTCCAGCGGATGCGCGAGCATGAAGGGGCGGAAGAAGGCGACGTCGGCGAGATCGGGCCGCTCCGCCCTGCCCTCGCCCCAAGCGAACAGCGGCGCATAGGGCGGAGGGATCGCGTGCCACAGCTCCTCGACATCGTCGACGGGGACGTCGAACGCCTGCGCAAACGCCTGTTTCGCAAGCCGCGCCGACACCCCGACGCGCATGCCGCCGAGCGCGAGCTTGAGAAGGGCATAGCGCCCGTCGGCATCGAGGCGGTCGAGCAGCGACGCAACGACGGCGGGGGCGTCGCTGCGGGTGGCGGCGGAAAGGGCGTCGACGGCTTCGGAGACGCTTAAGCCCCTCCCCTTCAGGGG
>JACDQN010000095.1 GCA_015657575.1 Sphingopyxis sp. | reverse complement strand
TGCGGCATCGCCAACGTCAATCTGGGCACCAGCGGCGCCGAGATCGGCGGAGCGTTCGGCGGCGAGAAGGAAACCGGTGGCGGGCGCGAGAGCGGCTCGGACAGCTGGCGCCAATATATGCGCCGCGCGACGAACACGGTGAATTATTCGGACGCGCTGCCGCTGGCGCAGGGGGTCAGTTTCGAGATTTAGCGGTCCTCCCCCGTTGGGGGGAGGATCAGTTCGCCCGCCAGCCGAAGCGGTCTTCGCCGAGCGCCACGACCGCGCCTGACGTCCCCACCGGTTCGGTCTTGCCATCGGTCAGGAACGCCAGCATCGCCGCGTCGCCGATATCGACGTGCGCCAGCGTGCGCTTGTCCTCGGGCGTGCGCGCCACCACGACGCCCGCCTTCGGCGCCCCGTCGCGGCCGTAAAAGACCGTATAACTTTCGATCGTCGCCGGCCCGGTATAATCCTCGACCAGTTCGGGCACCGGCCCACGTTTCGCTTCGGCTTCGGCCTGATAGTCGAAATCCTGCGGAAAGCGCGCGGCGGCGATCGGTTCGCTGCTGAGTATGATGCAATGATTGTCGGTCGCGAAGCCGCCGTTGGCGAAGAGGAAGCCGGTGCGGCCCTCGTGCCGCAATCTTTCGACCATCGAGACGACCGCGTGGCTCATATAATTGGCGATCGGGCCGCCGCCGAAGGTCAGCCCGCCGAACACGGTCGCGGACGGTCCCACGACCAGCCGAGGATGCGCCGCGCCATCTTCGGCACGCAAGGGAAGCAGCTGTAGAGTTCGACGAAATCGAAATCGTCGACTGTCATCGCGTTGAGCGCGAGCGTGCGGTTGATGCTGGTTTCCATGCTGACACTGCCGTCATAGCGGTCGCGGTGGAGGATGCTGGCGGGTTCCTTCGCCGCGGCGCCCATGCCGACATAGATCAGCCGATCCTCGGCGATGCCGCGGCGGCGTGCCTCGGCGAGGCTGGTCACAAGGAAGCCCGCGCCCTGGTTCACCGACGAATTGGCGACCATCAGTTTCGAATAGGGGAAGGCGATCGGGCGGTTGCGCTCGTCGACCTTCAATATATCGGCCGGGCTCGCGGGCTTGCGAATCCATGCGCCGTCGTTGGCGGCGGCGACCTCCGAAAAGCGCGACCAGATTTCGGCGCTCTCGAACTGCGCGTCCTCCAGGCTCTGACCCCACGCGGCGCGCGTCGCGTTCTCGTAGAGCGGATAGACGTCGACGGGCGCGGCGAGACCATGTTTCTGCGCATAATTGGGCTCGCGCCGCGTCGCGACCTGGCGGATCGCGTTATAGCTCTTGTCCTCGCCCTTCGCCGCCTTGGCGGCGCGGCCGGCGGCGGTGCGCAGCGCTTCGGCACCGACGATGGCGGCGAGCTTGATCTCGCCTGCACCGATGCGGTTCGCAGCCTCGTTGAGCAGACGGATCGGGGTGTCGCCGTGCGGGGCGTCGGACTGATAATTGATCTTCGGCTCCGCGCCGATCGCGGCGGCGAGCGGTTCGGGCAGTTTGCCGAGGCTGTGGAAACTGATCTGATCGACGATCGCGAGGCTGTCGAGCTCGGTGAGCGAGACGCCCGCGTCCGTTGCAGCGACTTCCAGTGCGGCGACCATCAGCCCGAGCGAATCCAGCCCCTGGTCGGGATCCTCCGGACGGTCGCCCACCTGCCCGACGCCGATGATGACGGGGATAAGGTCTGGATCGGTCATTCAAAATCTCCGTTCGTGTCGAGCGAAGTCGAGACACCCGTCGGAACAGCGCGAGGTTGAGGGGCATCTCGACTTCGCTCGATGCGAACGGACATGGGGAGGCAGTGGTTGTCATTATCAGCGCGCCTTCCATTCGGGCTTGCGCTTCTGGGCGAAGGCGAGCGGTCCTTCGCGCGCGTCCTCGCTGCGCATCAGTGCACTGCGTTCGATCGTGTTATGCTCCCAATAGGCGGCGTCCGACGCGATGCGGCCATCCTGGATGCCGAGCGCGACGCGCTTCGTCACCTGCACCGACAGCGGGGCGTTGCCCGCGATCCTTTCGGCGAGCGCGATCGCGGTCGGCAGCAGGTCGCCGAGCGGGACGACATGGTTGACCAGGCCGAATTGGGCGGCGCGCGCGGCGGGGATCGGGATCGCCGGTCAGCATATATTCCATCGCCAGCTTGCGCG
>JACDQN010000094.1 GCA_015657575.1 Sphingopyxis sp. | reverse complement strand
CGCGCCATGGCCCCTCCGTCAGCGCTTCGCGCTGCCACCTCCCCATGGCTTCGCCACAGGGAGGATCTTAACGTCCGCAATCGGCCGAAAGCTGCCGCCCACCGTCATCCTGGGCTTGACCCGGGATCCCGCTTTTTGAAGGAAAAAGCCAGCTTCGACCTCAAGCGGGACCCCGGATCAAGTCGATCGAGCCACGCGTCTCGTGCGAGGGTGACGACAATCATAATGTTCGCAACCGCCCGATACCCGCTGATCAAGCCGCGGGTTGCAAAAGAGATAATCGTCCTATTTATCGACCACCAGGCAGCTCTGGCCGCCCTTGCGGAGCGTCGCGCAGAAGCTTTCGGCGGCGCCCTTGTTGGCGAAGCCGCCCGCCTGGAGGCGGGTGAGCTTTCCGGCCTTGGTCAGGACCGGTTGCTGCGCTGCGACAGCGGGATATTTCTTTTCGAGCGATGCCCAAAGGTTGCGCGCGTTGGCTTCGACGCCGAAGGCGCCGAGCTGCGCGCGCCAGGGGCTGCCCCCCCTTGTGCACCGTCACGGGCCTCGCTTCGGCGACCTTGACGGGAGCGGTCTTGACCGGAGCGGGCTTGGGATCGGCCTTGGGCGGAAGCGCGCCGCTTTCGGGCGGCGCGGTATAGGTCGTGCCTGGTTTGGTGGCTGCCGCGGCGGCGGGTTGGTTCTCGGGTGCCGCCGCGGCGGTGGCTGATCTGGCGGCCGCGGCGGCTTCGGCCGCGGCATCGGCGGCGGCCTGCGCCGCCGGTTTGAGGTCTTTCGGCGGCGCCGTCACAGACGTCGCGGGCGTCGCGGCGATGACCGGCGGCGGCGCATAGCTGGTGCCGGGGGTCGAAGCCGGCAGGCTGGCGGTCTTGATCGGCGAAGGCGCGGGTTTGGCGGGTGCCGGCGCGGCGGCGTTGACCGCGGCGAGGCGCGCACGCGCCTCTTCCTTCTCGATCCCGGGCAGCATTGCGAGGCCGCGCTGGCGCTGTTCGAGCGGGATCAGCCGGTCGAGCTGCGCGAGCCGTGCCGAGGCGATATCGAGCCCGGCGTCGCTCGCGCGCTTGGTCAGCGCATAGGCGCGCGGCCAGTCGTGCGCGGCGAAGTCGCCGTTGAAATGCGCGGTGCCGAGGACATATTGCGCCCGCGGTTCGCCGCGCGCCGCCGAGCGCGCGATATATTCCATCGCTTCTTCGCGGCGATTGGCGGTGAAGAGCACAAGGCCGAGATTGTCCTCGGCCTGGAGATGCCCTTGTTTCGCGGCGCGGCGGTACCAGCTTTCGGCTTGCGTCAGATCAGCCGGAACGCCGCGGCCGAGCTTGTACGCCTGCCCAAGGTTGAACTGCGCATCGGCATCGCCGGCGAGCGCGAGCGGGCGCCATTCGGCAACCGCGCCTTGATAATTTCCGGCCTGCCAGGCATCGACGCCATCCTTCACATCGGCCCATGCGGGTGCGGCGAGCGTCGTCGCGGCGATCAGCGGCAGGGCCAGAAGGCGGGCGGTGCGGAATGCGCGCATCAATATTCTCCAATGACTTGCGATCGCACGGCTTTCGCGCGCTAGCGATCGGCAGTCCCCGAACAGGCTCATAGCCCGAATTGGCTAACACCGCGTTAGCAACGATGGGGGCGTTCGCGGACTTTGGTCCATAATGGTACAGATCGGCGTATAGCTTTCCTTTACCATGACGGTGAGGGAATCGTTCACCCTCTTTTTATCATCGTTAACCCAATTTTAGCGCCCTGCATGGCATTCCCGTCCCGATTTCAGGAACTCCGAGGGGGATAGCAGTGCGCGTTTTGGCATTGGCTTCACAAAAGGGCGGGTCGGGTAAAACCACCTTGTCGGGACATCTGGCGGTGCAGGCGCAGCTTGCCGGCGCAGGTCCGGTCGTCCTTATCGATATAGATCCGCAGGGCTCGCTCGCCGATTGGTGGAACGAGCGCGAAACCGATCTTCCGGCCTTTGCGCAGACTACGGTCGCGCGGCTGGCTTCCGATCTCGAGATCCTGCGCCAGCAGGGCTTCAAGCTCGCGGTCATCGACACGCCGCCGGCGATCACCATGGCGATCCAGAGCGTGATTTCGGTCGCGGAGCTGATCGTCGTTCCGACACGCCCCAGCCCGCACGACCTGCGCGCCGTCGGCGCCACCGTCGATCTGTGCGAGCGCGCGGGCAAGCCGCTGGTGTTCGTCGTCAACGCGGCGACCCCGAAGGCGAAGATCACCAGCGAGGCCGCGGTCGCGCTGTCGCAGCATGGTACCGTCGCGCCGGTCACGCTGCACCACCGCACCGACTATGCCGCGTCGATGATCGACGGCCGCACGGTGATGGAGGTCGACCCGAACGGCCGATCGCGAAGAAATACGTCAGCTCTGGACCTATATGAACGACCGTCTCGAAAAGAATTTCCGCCGCACCGTGTTCAGCGCGCCGATGCCGGCGCAGTCGGGCTATGGCTCGGTTCGCCCGATGGGTGGTGGCTTCGGCCGCCGCATCGCTGGCCAGTAAGGGGAGCTCGGGAACCATGGGCGAACCCAAACCCCTCGCATCGCTGAGTGCCGGATTGCTTGCTCGCAAGGGCGGCGCACGTCCCGCCATGCGCCGCCAGCCGCTGGGCAGCGGCCCTGCCACCATGAACAGCATGGGTTATGACGACCTCGGCTGGAACGACATGGGCTATGACGTCGATCCCGACCAGTCGGCCGAAGCGGCACCGATCGTCGATCTGAAGCCGATCCTTGCGGGTTCGGTGCTCGCGCATAATGTCGAGGCCGAACATGCCGTCGACGACAGCGCCGGACACGATCTGACGCCGCAGCTGACCGACGTCCTGGCCGAAGGCGAGGATTTCGACGTCGAAGCGGCCGAAGTACCCGAGATCGTCCGCCAGCAGGAATCGCTGATCGACCGCGTGGCCGCCGTGGCGCGCAAGGTCGAGGCGCAGCCGGCGCCGAAGCCGAAGACGCCGCGCCAACCGCGCGCGCTCCGCGCCCGCGAAAAGGCGGCCTTCACGCTGCGCCTCGACGCCGAGCGCCACCTGCGCCTGCGTCTTGCGAGCGCGGTGACCAACCGCTCGTCGCAGGTGATTTTGACCGACCTGCTCGACGAATATCTTTCGACCCTGCCCGAAATCGACGCGATGGCGAGCCGCCTGCCGGCTGCGCGCCCCGCGCGTCGGACGATGCAGCCGTAAGTGATAACGGGGGACCCGACATGAACCGCAAGATGCTGACCAAGCTCGCTATTTCGGGGTTTGCCCTGACCATGGCGACCGGATTCACCGGCATGGGGTCGATGGCCGCACCGTCGAACGCCGATGCCGCGCCCGCAGCGAAATCGGCCGACAAGGCACGTGCCGCGCTGGAGGCCGGAAAGGTCAGCAAGGCGGTCGGGTTCGCCGAAGCCGCGGTGTCGGGTGCGCCGCGGGATGCGGGCTATCGCGCGCTGCTCGGTCAGGCCTATCTCAATGACGGCCGTTTCGATTCGGCGGCGACCGCGCTGACCGAAGCGATGGATCTGGGGGCGACCGACAGCAATACGGTGATCGCGCTGACGCTTGCACGCGTCGCGCAGGGTCGCCGGCAGGACGCGATCGCGCTGCTTTCGCAGCATCGCGACACGGTTCCCGCCGCCGACCTCGGCCTTGCGCTTGCGCTTGCGGGCGACGGCGAGGCGTCGATCTATGTGCTGACCGAGGCCGCGCGCGCCGAGGGCGCCAATGCCCGCACGCGGCAGAATCTCGCGCTCGCCTATGCCCTGTCGGGCCGCTGGGCGCAGGCGCGTATCCTGGCGTCGCAGGATTTGAGCCTCGCGAAAGTCGAAACGCGGATGGCCGAATGGTCGAAGCTCGCCGAACAGCCCGGCGCCTCGTTCCAGGTCGCCAGCCTGATCGGCACCAAGCCGCAGGCCGACGCCGGCATGCCGGTGCGCCTCGCGCTCGCCAATTTCCCGGGCGCGCAGATGGCGGCTGCCGAAGCGCCGGTCCAGCTCGCGAGTGCCGACCCGGCGCCGGTCGAGAATTTCGCGCCGCCGCCGCCGGTGGCGGAGGCTCCCGTGGTTGCCGTCGCGGCGAACGCGATCCGCACCGTCGAACTGCCGATGCCCGAGCGCACGCCCGACGGCGTCGTGCCGGTCACCGACCTGCCGCAGCCGAAGCCCGCGGGCGAGGTCATCCTGGCCGATGCCGCGCCTTATCGCGCCGCGCCGCGGATCGAGGGCGAAGGGCGCATCCGTCCCGCGCTGAAGCAGGCGATCGCAATGGCGAACGACATGCTGCCCAAGGCGATCGCGTTCAACGCGCAGAAACCGAACGGCTGGGCGGTACAACTCGGCGCCTATGACAGCCTGGGTATCGCCAAGGAAAAATGGGGTACGCTGAAAAAGCGCAACACGATGCTGGGCAACTACCCCGCGTCGAGCCACGCCGCGAATGTGAAGGGGCGCACCTTCTATCGCCTGACCGTCAACGGCCTCGCGACGCGCGCCGACGCGACGGCGCTGTGCAAACAGCTGAAGGCGCAGGGCCAGCAATGCTTCATCCGCGCGATGGGCGGCGGCGAAAGCATCCAATGGGCGGCGAAGTCGACGCCGCTGCGGCTCGCCTCGCGCTAAGCCGCCAAATCAGACTATTGGGGGGAGGGGCGTGGCCGAAAGGCCGCGCCTCTCTGTTTTCGGGGGGCGTTTCGGACCCGGCTTACCAGCGCCGGCCTTCCACCTTTATTCGGCAGTGGTAGCAAGCCGAATAGACGTCATCCTCATTATACCATTCGTGCAAGCCGCCAGCTTTTTCGCAGTCGGTGCCTTTGGGGACCAGCCCCAATGCCCAAAAAGGCAAATGCTGCCGAAGCCAGGTCCGGCGCCTGCAGGGCGATCTCGAAAATGGCGCCGCATCGACCATTTGAGGAGGTTAGCGGTGGCGGCGTCGGCTTTCCAATCATATCGGTCATCCTCCATCTGCCGGAAGCAATGACGGGTATCGACCGGTTT
>JACDQN010000093.1 GCA_015657575.1 Sphingopyxis sp. | reverse complement strand
TCGGCGCGCGGACGGCGCGGGCCGCGGCGCGATGCGCGCGGCGCGGGCGCCGGTGCCTCGGCCGTTTCGACTGCGCTGTCGTCGCCTTCGTCGCTGGTCTCGACCTCACGGCGCGGCTGATCGCGATCGCGGTTGCGATCGTTCCGGTCGCCGCGCTCGCGCAGCTGGCGATTGCCGCGATTGTTGTTGTCGTCGTCGCGGCGATCGCGATTGCCGCGTACTTCCGCGTCGCTACGGCGGTCGTCGCCGTCATTGTCGCTGTCGCCGCGATCATTTTCGCTTTCGAAGCCGCTGTCGTCATGGCCGTCGAAATCCTCGACGCCGCGAATTTCGCGGCCGCGGTCATGGCTGCGTTCCTGTCCGTTCGCTGCGGCTTTTTCTTCCTGGCGCGCGCGGAAATCGCTGACGACGCGGAAATAATGGTCGGCGAACTGAAGATAATATTCGGTCTGGACGCGGTCGCCGGCCAGCTGGGCATCGCGCGCGAGATTGCGATATTTCTCGATCATCTGCGCGCCGTTGCCGCGCGCGCGGCTGTCGATGCGGTTCGCCTGATCGACGCCTCCGCGACCACCGCCGGACTGCGACCGGTTGTTATTGTTGTTGCTGTTGTTGTTGCGGCCGCGACGGCGACCGCTCTGCCGGTTGTTCATGTTCAACTGAGACATCCTGATAAGCTGATAAGCTACGCCAACCCCATTTTGGCCGACCGCGCCATATGCGCGTCGCGCCCGCGCTTTGCGCGGTTCCCTTTACCGCTTGCGCCGGGCCATTTGGCTCCGCACCAGCATCGTAAGTGGGAAGCAGACCAGCCGGACCATCGAGGGACCCCGGTCGGGTCTGTGAGCCGCCCCTACCGTGCTTTGGGGCGGAAACCAAGCAAATTCTTGCGGGGGCCGGTCAGGCGCGGGTCAGCAAAAGCGCCCTGTCGCGGCCGCCGAGGTCCTGCCTGCAGGCCACGGCGAATCCCGCTGCTTCAGCGAGTTCGGATACCGATATGCGTTGCCGGTGCCCGATTTCAAGGACCGCAAGCCCGCCCGGCGCCAAAATCCGGGGCAAATCGGGGATGATCCGGCGATAATCGCCCAGCCCGTCGGCGCCCGCGAACAGCGCCCCCGCGGGTTCATGATCGGCGACATCGGCCATCAGCTCTTCATCGTCGGCAATATAGGGCGGGTTGCAGAGGATCAGGTCAAACCGCCCCTTGACCGGCTCCGCCCAATTCCCCTTTACCAGTTCGACACGGTCCGCCAGCCCGAGCGCCGCCGTATTCTCCCCGGCATAAGCCAGCGCGGCGTCGCTGGCATCGACGCCCAGCCCGCGCGCCGCGGGCCATTCGCTCAGCGCCGCGAACAGCAGCGTGCCGGGACCGGTACCGAGGTCGAGGATATGTCTTGGCCCCGCGGCGCCGAAATGCTGCACCGCCGCCTCGATCAGCGTCTCGCTATCGGGCCGCGGGATCAGCACGCCCGGCCCGACCTTCAGCCGAATCGTCCAGAAATCGCGATAGCCGAGGATATAGGCGACCGGTTCATGCCTCATGCGCCGCGCGACGAGCGCGCTGAAGTCCGCCGGCACCGCGTAACGCGCGGGATCGAGCAGCAGCGCCTGCCGCTCGATCCCCAGCGCATGCGCCATCAGCAGTTCGGCATCGAGCCGCGGCGTGTCGGATACCGGCGCCAATTCTTCCGCCGCGGACGAAAGGGCCGGCCTGACGGTCATTGCTGGTCGCAGGAAAAGGCCCATACGAGCGCCTTGACCGCCCCGTCGCCGATTTCCGGATGGCGTTTGCGCAATTCGCGCACCGCCCACTCGCTACCGCTCCACAGCGAATGGCTGGCCCAGTCGGGTTCGATCGCGCGCAGGTCGGCCAGGACACCCAGCATCGGGATTTCGGCCGCCTCGGCGCGCTCCAGTCCGATTGCTTCGACCACCGCGCGCCAGTCGGCCTGCGGCCGGTCGGCGCGCTTGTACCCCAAATAGGCGATCAGCGCCGCGTCGATGTCGGCCGCGCGGCTCACGCGCCGAGCCCGGCCAGCCGCTGCGCCTGATCCTCGGCGATCAGCGCGTCGATCAGCTCGTCCATCTGGCCTTCGATAATCTCGGGCAGGCGGTGCAGCGTCAGGTTGATGCGATGGTCGGTCACGCGTCCCTGCGGGAAATTATAGGTGCGGATGCGCTCCGACCGGTCGCCCGACCCGACCATCGACTTGCGCGCCGACGCCTCGGCGCTGTGGATCTTCTCGCGCTCGAGATCATAGAGCCGCGCGCGCAGCACCTGCATCGCCTTGGCGCGGTTCTTGTGCTGACTGCGCTGGTCCTGCTGGATCACGACCAGCCCGCTGGGGATATGCGTGATGCGGATCGCCGAATCGGTCGTGTTGACATGCTGCCCGCCCGCACCCGACGCACGGTAGATATCGATCTTGAGATCGTTGTCGTTGATCGCGACGTCGACTTCTTCCGCTTCGGGCAGCACCGCGACGGTCGCGGCGCTGGTGTGGATGCGGCCTTGGCTTTCGGTCGCGGGGACGCGCTGGACGCGGTGGACGCCACTTTCGAACTTCAGCTTCGCGAACACGCCCTGTCCGGACAGCGACGCGACAACTTCCTTGTATCCGCCCATTTCGGCTTCATTCGCCGAGATGATCTCGACCTTCCAGCCCTGTCCGTCGGCGTAGCGGCTGTACATGCGGAGCAGATCGCCCGCGAACAAGGCAGCCTCGTCGCCGCCGGTGCCGGCGCGGATTTCGAGCATCGCGGCGCGTTCGTCTGCGACGTCCTTGGGCAGCAGCTTGAGCGCGAGGTCATGCTCGGCGGCGGGCAGCGCCGCCTCGATCTCGCCGATTTCCTCAGCCGCCATCGCCTTCATCTCGGGATCGGCCAGCATTTCGTTCAGCGAGACAAGTTCACCCCGCAGCCGCACGACCTCCGCCGCCGCTTTCGCCACGGGTTCGAGTTCGGCAAACTCCTTCGAAGCCGCAACGAAGTCGGCAGGCGCCATATCGCCCGTCGCCATGCGCGCCTGCAGCGCGGCGTGGCGTTCGATGATGGCGTCGATCTGCTTTTCGGAAACGGTGGTCATCTTGTCCGCTGTCATTTCAATTCTTCGTCATCCCGGACTGATCCGGGATCCATTATCGCCGGTGTCGTCTGGCCCCCGGATCAAGTCCGGGGTGACGATAGGAGTGATATCGAACCTAGCGGAAGCCCAGATTGTCGAGAATGGTTCGAACTTGCGTATGAACCTCACTCTCCGGGGCCGATTGTGTCCGGACGACTGGCTTGTCATCGACCCAACGTAGCGACATCAGAACATGGGCGTTGATCTTCGTCGCCTTGTCGTAGCGCTTCCGTGCAGAGCCTGTTGCTATCATATCCGCCGAGAGATCGTTCGCCCGGAGGGTCGCGATGACTTTCTGCGCGGCAGGAACGGCCAGATCATCCTCCACGGCCATGATCACCTTGAGAAGGCCGGTTCTCGGCTCATCAATCAACATCGCCAGCCGCTCGATCCCCGCCGCCCAGCCGACCGCCGGCGTCGGCGGGCCACCGAGATTCTCGATCAGCCCGTCATAACGCCCGCCGCCGAGCACCGTGCCCTGCGCACCGAGCCGGTCGGTGACGAATTCGAACGCGGTGTGGCGATAATAGTCGAGCCCGCGGACCAACCGCGCATTGCGCTCCCACGCAACGCCTGCGGCATCGAGACCAGCAGTCACCGCGCCGAAGAAATCCTGCGCCTCGCCCGTCAGAAACGCGTCGATATCGGGCGCGCTGTCCGCGATCGGGCGGTCCTTCGGATCCTTGCTGTCGAGAATGCGCAGCGGATTCTTGTCGAGCCGCGCGAGGCTGTCTTCGCTGAGGTCGCCGCGATGCGCTTCGAAATGCTCGACCAGCGCCGCGCGCCAGGCGTCGCGGCTTTCCGCGTCGCCGAGCGTGTTGAGCGTCAGCGTCACGCCCTCGGCGATCCCCAGTTCCTTCAAGAGCTGGTCGGCGAACACCAGCAGCTCGGCGTCGGCGAGCGGGCTGTCGCTGCCGAGCACCTCGGCATCGAGCTGATGGAACTGGCGATAGCGCCCCTTCTGCGGCCGTTCGTAACGGAACAGCGGCCCGTGCGTCGCGACCTTCAGCGGAGCGAACTGCTGCCAGCCGTTCGTCACATAGGCGCGCGCTATCCCTGCGGTGAATTCGGGGCGCAGCGTGATCGATTCGCCGCCGCGGTCCTCGAACGAGTACATTTCCTTCGACACGACGTCGGTGGTCTCGCCCAACGACCTGGCGAACACCGCGGTCGGCTCGATCACCGGCACTTCGACACGCTTGAAGCCATAGAGGCGGCGCACCCGCTCGAATGTCTCGACGACATGCTGAAAGCGGTCGGCGAAATCGCCGAGCATGTCCTGCGTACCGCGCACGGCTTGCGGGGTCGGGATTTTGCCGGATTTGTCCTTGCTCATGGCGGCGGCGTCTAATGGTTTTTCGCCGAAAGGCAAAGCGCGCTTGCGCGGGGCCCGCGCGCGGCTAGGCTTGCGCCATGGCCCGCACGATCGGCAACCGCATCGCACCGCCGCGCTTCGTCGCCTATGGCGTCGCGCTGCTTGCCATCGCTGCATTCGCCCTGACGCGCGGCGACGATGCGCTGCGCGACTTTCTGATCGGCTTCGACGTCGCGACCGCAGCCTTCCTGCTGTCGACGATCCCGCTGTTCCGTACCAGCGATCCGCACAGGATCCGCCAGCACGCGGTCGACAATGATGCCAACCGCATCGCCCTGCTCGTCATTTCGGTCGCGGTCAGCGCGGTGGTGCTCGGGGCCTTGGCGCTGCTCGTCGCGGGAACGGGCGCCTATTCGAAACCGCTCGTCATTGTCACGCTGGCGATCGCATGGCTATTCGCCAATCTCGTTTACGCGTTTCACTACGCGCATATCTATTACAGCCCCGACGGGAGCGGAAGCGGCCACCGCGGCGGTCTGTCGATCCCGAGCAGCAAGACGCCCGACTATTTCGACTTCCTCCATTTCGCGCTGATCCTTGGCATGACCTTCCAGACCGCCGATATCGACATCACCAGTCGCGCGATCCGGCGGGTGTCGACCTGGCATTGTCTCGAAGCGTTCGCCTTCAACATCGGCATCCTCGCCTTTTCGATCAACATGATCGCGGGCGGATGACGCATAGCGCTTCGTCGAAAGAGGCGCCGCGCCGGCAGACGCTTTGCTGGACCTTGCGCGCATTTGGCGGCAGAAACCGACCATGAAAAAACAATTGTTCGTCGCATCCGCCCTGATCGCCTTCGCTCCCCTCACCCATGCGCAGGAGGGCAACAGCCGGCCGCAGCCGGTGGTCCAGCCGCTCACCATCCCGCTGCCCGCCGACAAGCCCTATCCGGGCACCATGCAGCTCAAGGTCGATGCGACCGACGTCGCGCGCGGCATCTTTCGCGTGCGTCAGACGATCCCCGTCGCGAAGGCGGGCAAGCTCACCCTGCTCTATCCGCAATGGTTGCCCGGCAAGCACGCGCCGCGCGGCGCGATCGCCGAGGTCGCGGGGTTCAAGCCGAGCGCGGGCGGCAAGCCGCTGACCTGGACGCGCCAGCCGACCGACGTCTACGCCTTCGACATCGACATCCCCACCGGCGTGAAGAGCATCGACGTCGCCTTCGACTTTCTCTCGCCGACGCGCTCCAGCGAGGGCCGCGTCGTCGTGACGCCGGCGATGATGAACCTGCAATGGGAACAGGTCAGCCTTTACCCGGCAGGCTATTTCACGCGGCAAATCCCGGTGCAGCTCGAAGTTGCGCTGCCCCCCGGCTGGACCGGCGCCTCGGCGCTCGACGGGCTGAAGGTCGCAGGCAATCGCTACAGCTATGCACCGACCAGTTACGAGGTGCTGATCGACAGCCCGATGTTCGCGGGCCAGTATTTCCGCAAATGGGAACTCGGCCAGAATGTCACGCTGAACGTCGTCGCCGACGAAGCCAAATATCTCGACGCCAAGCCCGACCATATCGCGCGCCACGCCGCGCTGGTCGCCGAGGCCGTCGCGCTGTTCGGGGCGCGCCATTTCGACCGCTATGAATTCCTCCTCGCGCTGACGAGCGAACTCGGCGGCATCGGGCTCGAGCATCACCGGTCGAGCGAGAACAGCCGCAACCAGGATTATTTCACCAAGTGGGATGAAAATGACAGCGAACGCGGGCTGCTCCCGCACGAACTCGTGCACAGCTGGAACGGCAAGTACCGCCGCCCCGACAAGATGTGGACGCCCGATTTCCGCACCCCGATGCAGGACAATCTGCTGTGGGTTTACGAAGGCCAGACCAGCTATTGGGACCTCGTCCTCGCAGGGCGGTCGGGGATGCAGTCGAAGGAGATGATCCTCGGCGAATGGGCGACCAATGCCGGTTTCTACAGCGTGCAGGCGGGGCGCGATTGGCGCTCGGTCGAGGATACGACGCACGACCCGATCATCGCGGCGCGCAAACAACGCGCCTTTCCCAGCGCGACACGGACGGAGGATTATTACAACGAAGGCGGCCTGATGTGGCTCGAAGCGGACATGCTGATTCGCCAGGCGACGGGCAATGCGAAAAGCCTCGACGATTTCGCGCGCGCCTTTTTCGGCGGGCGCGAGGGCGACTGGGGGCAATCGACCTATGACTTCGACGATGTCGTCGCGGCGCTGAACGCGGTGCATCCCTATGACTGGGCGAAATTCCTGCGCGAACGGATGCAGGCGTCCGGCCGCCCGGCCCCGGTCGCCGGAATCGAGGCCGCGGGTTACCGCCTCACCTGGCGGCCGACCCCCAACGTCTATGACCGCGACCGCATGGCGCAGGCGAAGAATGCCGATCTTACCCATTCGCTGGGCATGATCGTCGACAAGGACGGCATCGCCGGCAGCATCCTCTGGGACGGCCCTGCGTTCCGCGCCGATATCGTGAATGGGACCAAGATCGTGGCGGTCGAGGGCATCGCCTACAGCCGCGACGCGCTCGAAGCCGCTGTGCGCGCCGCCGCCGACGGCAAGACCCCGGTGCGCCTGATCGTCGAGCGCGGCGGGCGCTACCGCACGGTCGAGATCGACTATCACGGCGGGCTGCGCTGGCCGCACCTCGAAAAGGCCGGCAGCGGCCCCGACTGGTTCGACCAGCTGTTTACCGCGAAACGCGCGCTTAGTACCCTCCCTGTTGCGAAGCGATGGGGAGGGGGACCGCCTGCGAAGCAGGTGGTGGAGGGGCCGAAGCGTCATGGGCCCTCCGTCGGCGCTTCGCGCTGCCGTCTCCCCATGCCTACGGCACAGGGAGGAACTTGCCCTCGACTTTCGGCGCCGCGGCGCTAAAGGCGCGCGCGAATCCAAAAACCAAAAGGACTGCATTCTCCCATGCGCATCGACCTGATTCCCGCCGGCGACAACCCGCCCGACAGCCTGAACGTGCTGATCGAAGTTCCGATCGGCGGCGAGCCGGTGAAATATGAATTCGACAAGGCGAGCGGAGCGCTCTTCGTCGACCGCTTCCTCCACACCCCGATGCGCTATCCCGCCAATTACGGTTTCGTCCCGCACACGCTGGGCGAGGACGGCGACCCGCTCGATGCCCTGGTCGTCGCGCGCTCGCCGATCGTCGCGGGCGCGGTGGTCAAGTGCCGCCGATCGGGGTGCTCTTGATGGAAGACGATGCCGGCGGCGACGAGAAACTGCTCTGCGTTCCGGTCAACAAGACCTTTCCCTATTATGCCGACGTCGCGAGCTACACCGACATGCCGCCGATCGTGCTGCAGCAGATCGAGCATTTCTTCACCCACTATAAGGATCTCGAACCCGGCAAATGGGCCAAGCTCAACGGCTGGGGCGATGTCGATGACGCCAAGCGCATCATCGTCGAATGCATCGAGCGCGCGAAGAAGACCGGTTTCTAAAGCTCTCCGGCGGGCGCCGGGCCTTCGTCCGGCGCTCCCAATATCCGCACATCCTGCCGCGGATAGGGAATCGAAATCCCCGCTTCCTTGAAGCGATCCCAAATCCCCAGAAACACCTCGCCCTGGATATTGCCAAGCCCCGATTCGGGGTCCGAAATCCAGAAGCGCAGTTCATGTTCGACCGCGCGTTCGCCGAATGCGGTGATCCACACCGCCGGCTCGGGCTCGTTCAGGATGCGCGGGTTGGTCGCCGCGGTCTCGATCATCAGCCGCTGCGCGAGGCGCAGGTCACAGCCGTAGCCCACCGGCACCCGCATCCGCACACGCACCTCGGGGCTCGCATAGCTCCAATTCTCGACCGCTTGCGTCATCAGCAGTTCGTTCGGAATCAGATGCTTCTTGCCGTCGCGCGTGATGACATTGACCGCGCGCACCCCGATCTTTGCGACGCGCCCGACATTGGGCATGCCGCCGGGCAGGCTGGTGCCGCCCATCGCGCTGCCGTCGCCGACGACGACGATGTCGCCCGGCTTGATCGACCGATCCATCAGCAGGATGATCCCCGCGATCAGATTGCCGACCGTCTTTTGCAGTCCGAAACCGATCGCGAGCCCCGCCGCGCCCGAAAAGACCGCCAGCGCGGTCAGGTCGATACCAAGCAGGTCGATACCGAACAGCAGCGCAAAAACGAACAGTGCGATCGCGATCAGCTTTTCGGTCAGCAGCCGCTGCGTCTGGTCGATATGGGTGTTGCGGCGGAGCAGCCATTTGATCGCGCGCAGCACGATCTTGACCGCGAGATAGAGCAGCACCGCGACGACGATGGTCGAGAAGATGCCGTAGAGCGAGAGCCGGTACGAACCGACGTCGAGCCCGATCGCCTGCATCGTCTCGATCGTGCGCGCGGCGCCCTCGCGAAGGCCGACCGCTACGCTCACAGCGCCGCGAAGCCGCGTTCGAGATCGGCGATCAGGTCGGCCGGATCCTCGAGCCCGATCGACAGGCGGATCAGCGGATCGGGATCGTGCCACTGCGTCGCGGTGCGGATGTCGGCCGGATTGCTCGGCACGACCAGACTTTCGTAACCGCCCCAGCTGAAACCGATGCCGAAATGCGTCAGCGAATCGATGAAGCGCGTCCGCGCGGCGTCATCGGCGCCCTTCAACGTGAAGCCGAACAGTCCGCTGGTGCCCGAAAAATCGCGCGTCCAGATCGCATGGCCCGGATCTCCGGGCAGCGCGGGGTGCAGCACGCGGGCGACTTCGGCCCGCCCGGCGAGCCAGTTCGCAACCGCCAGCCCATTCGCGCCGTGCCGCGCCATGCGCACGTCGAGCGTCCTCAGCCCGCGCAGCATCAGCGCGCAATCGTCGGGCGAGACCGCCTGCCCCAGTTGATAGGCCGCGCTGCGCAGCCTGGGCCACACGGCCCGCGTCGCGGTGAGCGACCCCATCATCGCGTCGCTGTGCCCGCCGACATATTTGGTCAGGCTCATCATCGTCACGTCGACGCCATGCTCCAGCGCAGGGAAGAGCAGCGGGGTCGCCCAGGTGTTGTCAAGCATCGTCAGCACGCCGCGTTCGCGCGCTACAGCCGTGACCGCGGGAATATCCTGCACCTCGAAGGTCAGGCTGCCCGGCGATTCGAGAAAGATCAGCTTCGTCGCGGGTTCGATGAGCCCGGCGATATCGGCGCCGATCAGCGGATCATAATAGGTCGTCCTTACGCCCATCCGCGCGAGCAGCCCGTCACAAAAGGCGCGCGTCGGTTCATAGGCGCTGTCGACCATCAGCAGATGATCGCCCGGCGCCAGCAGCGCGAGCAGCCCCGCCGAATTGGCCGCGACGCCCGAAGGATAGAGCAGCGTCCCCTCCGCCCCCGGCTCCATCTGCGTCAGCGCGTCGGCGAGCGCCCACACCGTCGGCGTCCCGCGCCGGCCGTAATAGAGCTTGTCGTGCGTCGCATGCCCGCGCGCCTTCAGGTCGGCGATATTGTCGTAAAGAATCGTCGAGGCGCGCCACACCGGCGGATTGACCACCCCGCCGCCCAGCCGCGGATCGCCGGTCCATTCGGGCCGCCGCCCGCTCTGTACCAGTTTCGTCGCGGGGCGGAGGCTGTCGTCGTCGCTGTTGCTCATGCGCCCCTGTTAGCGGCGCGCCGGGCAAAATCCAGTGGCGGGTCACATGGCCCGCGCCAGTGGGCTATCCCATATTTTCACACGAAGACACAAAGAGGGCAGCTCTTGCACGCACCGCGCGCGCAGGAACTGCCCTCTTTGTGTCTTCGTGTGAGACCAAATGGCGCTACGCGCGAGGAGCCCAGCCGCCCTCCGCGCACGCGCCCCCGGGTTCAGGCGGCGCCGGTCGCCTTGGGCGTCGCCGGGTCGGCACCCCATTCGGTCCAGCTGCCGTCGTACACCGCGACATCGTCCTTGCCGAGCAGATGCGCGCCGAACGCGACGACGGTCGCGGTCATGCCGCTGCCGCAGGTGGTGACGAGCGGCTTGTCGAGATCGACGCCGGCGGCGTCGAACGCGGCCTTGAGCTCGTCGCCGCGCTTCCAGGTGCCGTCGGCGTTGAACAACTGGCCGTGCGGCAGGCTGCGCGAGCCCGGGATATGGCCGGGCGCGACGCCCGGACGCGGATCACGCTCTTCGCCGGTAAAGCGCGCCGCGGGGCGCGCATCGACCAGCTGCTCGGCGCCGCTGTCCAGATTCGCCTGCACCTGGTCCTTGGTGCGCACCGCCTTCGCGTCGCGCCAAACGGTGAAGTGGCGGTGGCGCAGCGTCTGCTTGCCCATTTCGAGCGCGCGGCCTTCGGCCTTCCACTTGGCGAGGCCGCCGTCGAGCAGCGCGACGTCATGCGCGCCGAACAGCTTGAGCAGCCACCAGGCACGCGCCGCGCTCTTGAGCGGGCTGTCGTCATAGATCACGATGCGGCTGCCGTCGCCGAGGCCCAGCGACTGCATGCGGCTGGCGAATTTTTCGGCGGGCGGTGCCATATTGTCGATGCCGCTGGTCGTATCGGCAAGCTCGGTCAGGTCCATGAATACGGCGCCGGGAATATGGCCCGCCTCATATTCGGCGCGCGCATCGCGCCCTTCGTCGGCGAGGAATTTCGTCGCATCGACGACCCGCAGGTCCGATGCCCCCAGTTCGCGTTCCAGCCAGTCGGTTGAGACCAAGGCGTCCATGTCATGCTCCTGTTGCGACCGGTCGGAACCTCTTTCGTCTGTCCCTTTTCCGGCCATCCTGCTGTGGCTCTGTTTTTCCTGGGGATAGTCAGCCTATGCCCCCACCTGCGCTTTTTCAAGCGCGGTGAAGTCCTGCCTTAGCCGATGCTGCGCTGCAACAGAAAAGGCGCGACGACACAAAGATGCCGGGCTTTTCGCCGGCTTATTGGGCGCGGCGAACCGCGGTCGCGCGCGCGCCGGGACGGTCGATGGTCAGCGTCTGACGATCGAGCGGCAACGGCGCGAGCTTGTCGCCGCCGCCCGGCGGCGGCGCGCGGCCCAGCAGGAAGCTGCCCGCATTCTGGCCGAAAGCGTCGCCCGGGCCGTCCCAATGATAGGTGACGTCGAACGCCATTACCGGAACGAGCATCGGCTTGCCGCCGATCATCAGCGGCTCGACCGCAGCGCGCGGCAACGCGACCTCGGTGCTGATCTGTTCGACCGCGCCGGGCTGGAGGATCAGGTCGTCGCGCATCACGCTACCGCCGGCGCCGTCGAAGAAGCGCGCGAGCACCGGTTCGGGCATCGCCGAGCCCTGGTTGAGCGCGATGCGCACCATCAGCCCCGTCGCGGCGAGCGGCCCCTCGTTGCTCAGCGTCAGCATGAAGGCGACCTCGACCCGATCGACGAGAATGCGGATCGCGCGTACGTCGAGCGCCATCGTCACCAGCGCGCGCTGTTCGGGCGCGGGGCGGGTGACGAGCGGCGACGCATCGCGCACCGGCGCGGCGGGTGAGCGTAGGGGCACGGTCGACGGCGCCGCGGAGGCCGGCGCGGGCTGCGGCCGGGGTGCGGCCGGGGTTGCGGCGCGCGGCG
>JACDQN010000092.1 GCA_015657575.1 Sphingopyxis sp. | reverse complement strand
CGCCGGTCGACGTCTGTTCGCGGCCGTTGAGCAACGTCGTCGAGAAGTCGGGAGCAAAGCCGCGGATCGAGATCGAATTCGAGCGGCCCGAGACGCGCTGCGAGGTCAAGCCCGGCAAGCGGGCGATCGCTTCGGCGATCGACGCATCCGGCAGCTTGCCGATATCCTCGGCGGACACCGATTCGACGACCTGGTCGCGGATCTTCTTGGCGTTGACCGCATTTTGCAGGCTGGCGCGGAAGCCGGTGACGACGATGTCGCCCTCGCCGCCTGTTTCGTCGGCGGGCGCGGTGCTTTCGTCCTGCCCCATCGCGGCGCTCGGCGCGAAAGCGATCGAGGCGAGGCCAAGCGCGAGAACGCTGGCACCCCGGCGAAGGCTGATGATATTGGTCATGTCGGCTCCCCTGGCTTTTACGGAGGTGCACGCCATGCGACAGGGAGAGCGGCTGCGGGCCGCGACTATCCTCTCCGACGCGTGGGGTGATCCCATCTTTCGTCCTCGCAATTGAAACCAATCGGCGGCGACGACCATAGGGTATACGTATACGCATATTATGCGCAGCGCTGTCCGTCGCCCAAACACCACAGCAGCGCGGCGCAAAATCGCGTTCCGGAAGCTTTGTGCAAATTCTTGGCATGACCAAGGCCGCCCGCTAATCTGCGAACCGACGGAGCCTCGCGAAAAGGCCCGGCGACCGGGAGAAGAGCATGGGCCGACCGCCCTCCGCCAAGCCGACGAGTTTCGATATCGCCTATCTGGCGGGCGTGTCGCAGCCCACCGTTTCGCGCGCCCTTCGGGGCAGCAAATCGGTCAGCGCCGCAACGCGCGCGAACATCGAGCGGATCGCACGCGAGCTCAACTATACGGTAGACAAAAACGCCTCGAGCCTGCGTTCGCAGCGTACGCATACGCTCGCCCTGCTCTTTTTCGAGGACCCGACCCCCGACGAATCGATGATCAATCCCTTCTTCCTGTCGATGCTGGGATCGATCACGCGCGAATGCGCGTTGCGCGGATATGATTTGCTGATCAGTTTCCAGCAGATGCACAACGACTGGCACGTCGCCTATCAGGACAGCCACCGTTCCGACGGGATCATCCTGCTCGGTTATGGCGACTATCAGCTTTACCTGACCAAGCTCGAGCATCTGGTCGAGATGGGGACCAATTTCGTGCGCTGGGGATCGGTATCGGACGACGGAATCGGGCTGACCGTCGGTTCGGACAATGTCGGTGCCGGCGAGCAAGCGGGTGCGCATCTGGTCGAGATCGGCCGCCGGGCGATCGCCTTCCTCGGCGATGCATCGGACCATGCGCCCGAATTCCAGGATCGGTATACGGGACTTTGCCGCGCGATGCGCGCTGCGGGGATATCCCCCGATCCCGCGCTACAGCGCGACGCGGTGTCATCGGAGGCGTCGGGCTATGCCGCGGCGCAGTCTTTGCTCGCGGGGCGCGCCTCCTTCGATGCGATTTTCGCGGCGAGCGACCTGATCGCGATCGGCGCGATGCGCGCGCTCGCCGAGGCGGGGCTGAAACTGCCGCAGGACGTGGCAATCATCGGCTTCGATGACATTCCCGCCGCCACCCTGACCTCGCCGACGCTGACCACGGTGATGCAGGATATGAAGGGTGCGGGTACGTTGCTGGTCGATGCGCTGCTCGCGAGCATCGACGGCCGGCCGGTCGAACAGCGCGTGTTGCCCGCGCGGCTGATCAAGCGGCAGAGCACGGCGGTTTAGGTAAAGCTCATTGGGATGGGAGCATTCCGGCGTCCGACGCCAATTCAGCTCATCGGCCGGCTTGTCCCGACAGCCCTGGGTTTCAATTCGATCAGCCACCAGTCCGGCATGGCATTGAAACGCAAGGGAACAGCGCCGGGGCCGACGCCGGCGGTGACGAAAGTCAATCGGCCTTCATCCATAATACGGCCGCACCGATATCTTGGATCATAGAGCCTTTTCCATTCGTGATAGCGAACGATCGGTCCGATCACCGGTGCGACCATCTGGCCGCAATGCGTATGTCCGGCCAAGAGGAGCGGGAAATTTTTCGGCAGGTCCGGCGACAAGTCGGGCGAATGGGTAAAAGCCACGGCGATGCCGCCCAGCCGAGCGGCCGAACGCGAGGCCTGCCGAATGTCGTCATGACTGGAAAACCGATCGCCGATTCCCACGATTGTGATCGCGCCAAGTCTGACCGCCTCATTTTCCAGCGTCCGAACCCCCGCGTCCGCAAGGTTGCGCCGAACCGCGCCGGGATCTGTCCAATGATCATGATTTCCCAGGACCGCGAAAACGCCTTGTGTTGCGCGCAATTCGGCAAGGGGCGCCAGATCCTTCGCACGCTGGGCGGCACCCGTCTTGCTTTCGCCGATGATGAAGTCTCCTGCCAAGAGCACGATATCCGGCCGTTGCGCATTCACACGCGCGACGATCTGCGCCAGGCGTTCAGGAGGCATCGCGAGATTTCCGACGTGGATGTCCGACAGCAAGGCGATCCGGATTGGTTTTGCCTCGAGCGGCAGCCCCTCCAGCGCGACCGACGCCTCGCGCGTGATCGGGGCCGAAATCGCATTGTTGAAGCCAACGCATCCGGCGGTGAGAAGCCCTATGGAAAGGACAATCAACATTGCGGTTAGGTTTCGCTTGCGCTGGAGCATGACACCTCTCCTACAGAATAGGAGCGGCAGATGGCATCCTATAGTGGATCCTAAATGACGGCGTTGATCCGCTCCTCGGCCAAAAGCAGACCCGCCACGTATTCGTATACGTAACGCCGCCGCGCTTGCCCTCTTCCCCCCGCGCTGCAACATCGTGCCGCGACGAGAGCTGCAAAAAGCAGCCTTGAAGGGAGACGCATGATGGACAAGCCGCGGCAGGGTTTCGCAGGCCTGTGGAATATCAGCTTCGGCTTTTTCGGCATCCAGATCGGCTTTGCGCTGCAGAATGCGAATATGAGCCGCATCTTCCAGTCGCTGGGCGAGGATATCGAAAAACTGCCGGGCCTGTGGGTCGCCGCCCCGCTGACCGGGCTGCTCGTTCAGCCGATCATCGGCCATATGAGCGACAAGACCTTGGCTCGGCCGCTGCCGCTG
>JACDQN010000091.1 GCA_015657575.1 Sphingopyxis sp. | reverse complement strand
TTGAAGCGATAGCCGAAGGTGTAGAGGTCCGAGTCCGATCGCACGCCGGGATATCTGTGCGTGTCCCATGTCCCGCCGAAGGTCGGTTTCGCCTCGAGGATCGCGTAACTCTTCCCCGGGCACTGCTCCTGGAGATGATAGGCCGAACCGATGCCCGAGATGCCGGCACCAACGATCAACACGTCAACATGGATTGAACGGGGCTGGCTCGCGCGCCCTCGGTACCCGGTTTCCGCCATCGACAGCTCCCTTCTCTTGTAACTTTGGAAAGGCATGAACACCGCATCGGCAAAGGTCGTTGACCTTGGTCGACCGGCCTATCCCGCCTCTGCCCGAGGATTTGCGCACCCGCGTGGACGGCGCCGGTCAGAGCCGGAAGAGAAAGAACCAGACCGAACCCAGAATGACTAAAGCGAAATAGACGAGCCACAGTCCGAGCGAAGCCGCGTGCTCGCGGTCGCGCTCAATCGGATCTTCGGGGTTCGAGGGCGCCACTTTCAGGACCCCTTGCGTGCAAATCTTCGCGCCGCGAGAAGGCCAGCGGTAAGAATGGGGACGAGCGCCGCCGCCGCGCGAAGCTTGGGCGATCGCGAAACGCGGCCGATCTTCTTGCGCATCCGGCGCGGCACGCCGAGTTTTGCAAGCGACTTGTCGACATCGGGCATATCCATATTGGCCTCCTTCGCCTTGAGCTTGGTCGCAGATTGAGCGAAAGCGTGAGACCGCGAAATACGTAGATTCCGCACGTGGCCCGGCCGCGAAGGCGCGTTACATTTCAGCCGCACCATCGCGGCGGAATCAGAAGCCTCGCGCGCCGAACCGCTCGCTGCGAAGATCGGGAGACACGACCGATGCCGACGAACAGCTGCGGCTGCCAATGATGGCGCGAAGCGCCGGGATACTGCTTTATCGTCTGAAGGGCGGGAGCGCGGAAGTCTTGCTCGTCCGTCCCGGCGGACCCTATTGGCGTGGGCGCGACCGCGGCGCCTGGCAGATACCGAAGGGAGAAACTGCGGCGGGTGAAAACGCAGAGGCTGCCGCCTTGCGCGAAGCTCAGGAAGAGCTTGGCATACCGCTGCAAGCTACGCTTGTTCCGCTGGGCCAGCTCCGGCAGGCTGGCGGAAAGATCGTCGAAGGCTTCGCGCTCGAGCAGGATCTCGATGCTACCGCGGTCGTGAGCAATCGCTTCGAGATCGAATGGCCACCGCGCAGCGGCCTGTACCAGTCGTTTCCCGAAATCGACGCGGCACGATGGTTCTCGGTTGCGGAGGCAGAAGCCATGATGCTTCCAAGCCAGCAGCCGTTCCTTGACCGGCTCGCCGATTATCTGGCCCTTCGACACTGACGCAAAAGCGGCCGCCCGTCTTCGAGGGCGGCCGCAAAGCGTATTTTCGGGATCGCTCCGCTCAAAGGGCGATCGTGATATTATCCTCGACCCGGGTGACCCCCGGCGCCGACCATGCGGCCCTCTCGGCGACCCCGCGCTCGGCCCATGCCCTGACCTTGCCGCCAAGCTTTACAATTCCCCCCTCGGTGGTCACGGTCACCGCGGCGGCGTCGAGATCGGCTTGGCGTTTGAAGGCCGAAACGATGCGCTCCTTCACGTCGGCGGGCGCCGGATGCTGCTTGACCTCAATCAGGTTGCTCACCCCCGCGACGCCGGTGACGCGGCTGGCGGCCCGGAAGGCTTCCTTGCGTTGATAGTCCCAGTCGACCATGCCGCTGAGCGTCACCCAGCCCCGCTCGACCTTGACCTGAATCCTGTCGGTCGGGATCGACACCGTCCAGGCCATCATATCGAGCAGGCGCCTGGCGATTTCATGATCGGCCATCTTGGGCTCGGATGCGAAATGAACCTTGATCTCTTCGGCGATCGCCCGGACGCCGGAAACGCGCCGCGTCGCCTTCTCGGCGGCAATCTTCTCGGGATAGTTTTCACATAGCCCGAGAGAGTGACGACGCCATCGGTTACGGCGACGCCGATGTCGGCATGATCGATGCTTGGCTCCCATTCGAGCTCGTCCATCACGTCGCGCTGCAACTGCCCGTCTGTCTTCCTCAACATCATCTGTCTCCTCTTCGTCCGAAGGTCGCAACCCGCCAAAGGCCAGCAGGACCCGATGGTTCGGTTCGGAAATCTTCGCCTACCTCGCGCACCGCCCCAATTCGGAAACATCCGTAAGGGTAACGCCTGCCCGATGGCGTCGCGTCGACTAAATGTGGGTCGGCCTAAAGGCTCCGGTCAGAGAAGCGGATTCTTGCTCCCGCTTTCGATCTCAGCCCCTGATCGAAAGCGTGATGGCCGCTCGCGCCGAACAATGGCGTAGAGACGTCGCCGGCACGGCGATGCTATCGAAGACTCCATGATCCGGTATTACAGAAGCTTTCGAAGACTGGCGATCTGCCTCGCCGGGCTGGCAGGATTTGTCGATGCCATCGGGTTTCTCGGATCGGGCGGCCTCTTCGTCTCGTTCATGAGCGGCAACTCGACCAGAATGGCGATCGGTATAGCCGAAGCGACCACACTGGCCCTGGCGGCCGCAGCGCTCATCGGTCTCTTCGTTGTCGGCGTGATCCTCAACATCATCGCGTCGGCAAAGATCACGTTCGCCCATCGCAAAGTCGTGTCGATATCGGGCGTCGCGGCGCTTCTCCTCGGCGCGGCCAGTTGCAAATGGGCCGGCTCCGATGTTCCTGCCACGGGATTGCTGTGCATAGCAATGGGCGCTTCCAACACGATCTTCCGCCGCGACGGAGAGGTCAGTATCGGCGTCACCTACATGACCGGCACCTTGGTCAAACTCGGCCATAGGCTCGCCGATGCGGCATTGGGCGGCAGCCCGACGGCCTGGATTCCATACCTGTTGCTTTGGCTGGCCCTCGTCGGCGGAGGCATTCTCGGCGCGGCCAGCTATGCCTGGTCTCCAGACGCAAGTTTTGGGTTCGCCGCCGCCTTCGCTCTTACCCTCATTCCCGTGACGCAAAGATTGACCGCCACCATGTAGCCCTGAACTGGCCGATAGGGGACTTTCCGCAATTGAGGCCATCCTATACGACAAGCAGGCGTTATGGCCCGGCTAGCCGTGCGCGCGCTCTGCTCCCAACATCATCTCGCTGATATTCCCCCGATGACGATAGCTGAGGATGATCAGATAGATCGACAGAAATAGCATTCCGCCGAATACCGCGATCAGGCCGAGCGCAAGGCCGCCAAGGGTGAAGTTGTTTCGCCAAGCGGTCCAAAGCCCTGAGAGCAGGAGAAAAGTGAAGAAGTCAAAATTGAACTGGCCGGGCCACGCCATGGCAGCCATGTCGCCGAAGAATATAGATAGCAGATTCCATCCGTGCGCATGGATCGTGACGCCGGTGTAAATGAGAATCGACAGCAGGCACGCAGCAAGAAAGATTCTAAACCAAACCATGGTCCCCTCCCGCAGTGGTCTCCGAACTTATGGAAAGATCACAATTCGCGACCGCCGACAATTACCTCCAGATTCTCGCCCTCCCAAGCTAGCAGCCAGAGATCCGCATGCGCTTCCTCGACTGACTCGATTGGCCGATTTGAGTCGGTCTGCTTCTGTAAATTTGAGAAGGCCTGCTTCTGTACAAAAGTCGTGAAAAGCCGCCGTTCAATAAATCACTAACCTGATACGACAGAAAGCCGATTCTAGCGCGCCAACTCCCGGATCACTCACAATAGTCGTTGCCACCAACCGACATCGTGCCAGGCATCAAATTTTCTTCCGACCTCGCGGTAGATGCCGACCTGTTCAAAGCCCATAGCTTCGTGCAGCCCGACGCTCGCGTCGTTTGGCAATGCGATGCCCGCAAATGCAGCGTGATAGCCCAAGCTCGCCGCGGCAGGCAGCAGACGGGAATACAAGCGACGCGCCACCCCGCCCCGCTGCGCACTGGGTGCCACATAGACTGCGACATCGACGGATGTTCGATAGGCCGCGCGAGTCCTGTGCTCGCTGGCGTAAGCGTAACCGACAACCTGCCCATCCACTTCGGCGACCAGATAGGGGTATTTGGGTAGAATGGCAGCGATGCGCCTTTCCATCTCCCCAATATCGGGCGGCGCTTCCTCGAACGAGATGGTGGTGGAAGTTACATAGGGTGCGTAGATCGCCTGAACCGCCGGTGCGTCCCCTAAGTCTATCTGACGCACGTCCATCTTTGCACCACTTCCAATCAGACTTGGACACATTGACCCGCCGCGGTCGGACAATCAAGACAGCACTCACCTGCTGCATGCACGGTACCCAAGCGTCGCCAGTGCAGACGCTGAGCGAGGTCGCTGGCGTCAACTCATCGGAAATTCACGATGCGATTTGACTTGGCAAAGTGCATCGTATAATTCCGATGCATGGACAATGATTCAGCACTGCTCGCCCTAGCTGCACTGGCACATCCGACGAGGCTCGATGCTTTCCGGCGGCTTGTCCAGCATGAACCGGAGGGACTTTCGACAGGACAACTCGTCGAACAATCAGGCCTGACCCAGAGCACCTTCTCCACGCACCTTGCCGTGCTTGCTAAGGCTGGGCTCGTTCAGTCGGAGAAGCGGGGGCGCCACTTCATCCAGCGTGCCGACATAGATGCGCTTCGCGACCTCATGCTTTTCCTCGCAAAGGACTGCTGCCAGGGCCGCGCCGAGCTCTGCGAACCCCTGCTTGCAGAACTCGCCTGCTGCTGATCGGAGCGAAGCCGTGACCGACATCATCATCTACCACAACCCCGATTGCGGCACGTCGCGCAACACGCTCGGCCTCATCCGCAATGCCGGGATCGAACCGCATGTCGTCGAATATCTGAAGACACCGCCATCGCGCCCGCTGCTCGAACAGCTGATAGCCCGCGCCGGGATCGCGCCGCGTGACCTGCTTCGCGAAAAAGGCACCCCTTATGGCGAACTCGGCCTCGACGATCGGGCGCTCGGCGACGTCGAGCTCATCGACGCAATGATGGCGCATCCTGTGCTCATCAACCGCCCACTCGTCGTCTCGCCGCTCGGGGTCCGGCTCTGCCGCCCCTCCGAGGTCGTGCTCGACATTCTCCCGGCCCGCCAGCTTGGCGCTTTCGCCAAGGAAGATGGCGAGCCCGTCGTCGACGCCGGCGGCAACCGCGTGGGCAACTGACCAATGGCCGACACCAACCGGCTGTCATTCCTCGACCGCTACCTGACGCTCTGGATCTTCCTCGCGATAGCGCTCGGCGTGCTGCTCGGGTCGATCTTCGAGGGGCTGCCCGCCGCGATCGATGCATTGTCGATCGGGACGACCAACATCCCGATCGCGATCGGTCTTATCCTGATGATGTATCCGCCGCTGGCTCGGGTGCGCTACGACGAGTTGCCGCGCGTGTTCGACGATCGCGGCGTGCTGGCAATCTCGCTAATCCAGAACTGGATCATCGGGCCGGTCCTCATGTTCGTGCTCGCGGTCCTTTTCCTCTCGGACAAGCCCGAATATATGACCGGCCTGATCCTGATCGGCCTCGCCCGCTGCATCGCGATGGTCATCGTCTGGAACCAGCTCGCGAAGGGCGACAATCAATATGTCGCCGCGCTCGTCGCCTTCAACTCGATCTTCCAGATCCTCTTTTTCAGCGTCTACGCATGGTTCTTCCTGGCCGTGCTGCCGCCCCTCTTCGGCCTCGAAGGCAGCGTCATCGATGTCAGCTTCGGCACGATCGCCGAGGCCGTCCTTATCTATCTCGGTATTCCATTCGCCGCAGGTTTCCTGACGCGCCGCGTTCTCGCGAAGGCCAAGGGGGACGAATGGTATGAGACGCGTTTTCTCCCGAAGATCGCGCCTATCACCCTCGTGGCGCTGCTGTTCACGATCGTAGCCATGTTCAGCCTGAAAGGCAGCGAGATCGTCACGATCCCCGGCGACGTGATCCGGATCGCAATCCCGCTCACCATTTATTTCGTGGTCCAGTTCCTCATCAGCTTCTGGATGGGCAAGCTCATCGCGGCCGACTACCCACGCACGACCGCGGTCGCCTTCACCGCCGCAGGTAACAACTTCGAACTCGCGATCGCGGTTGCGATCGCCGTCTTCGGTCTCGCATCGCCGGTTGCCTTCGCCGCGGTCATCGGTCCGCTCGTCGAGGTCCCGGTTCTCATCCTGCTTGTCAGCGTCGCGTTTCGGCTCGGCCGCCGCTGGTTCCCCGCGACGGCCCCTACGGACAATTGAAATCATGACAGACCAGAATTTCTCTCGCCTACGCACGCTCGCCGATGCCGACCATCTTCCAGCGCTCAGCCCCGAATATCTCCGCGCGCAGCCCGCGCTCGGTCTCGGGCCGCTCGACCCCGCCCCGCGCATCCTGTTGCTCTACGGGTCCTTACGCGAACGCTCATACTCGCGGCTGGTTGTCGAGGAAACCGCGCGCCTGCTGCAACAATTCGGGTGCGAGACGCGCATCTTCGATCCTTCGGACCTCCCGCTGCCCGATCAGATCGCCGATGACGATCATCCGGCCGTCGAGGAACTGCGCCAGCATTCGCTCTGGTCGGAAGGCCAAGTGTGGTGCAGCCCTGAGCGTCACGGCCAGATCACCGGCATCATGAAGGCACAGGTCGATCATCTCCCGCTCGCATATAAGGGCCTCCGGCCGACGCAAGGCCGCACGCTCGCGGTCATGCAGGTGTCGGCAGGGTCGCAGTCGTTCAACAGCGTCAACACGCTGCGCATCCTCGGCCGCTGGATGCGGATGATCACCATCCCCAACCAGTCGAGTGTCGCAAAGGCCTATCAGGAGTTCGACGAGGCGGGCCGGATGCTTCCATCGAGCTATTATGACCGGATCGTCGATGTCGCCGAGGAACTGGTGCGCTTCACCGTCCTCACGCGTGGTCATGCCGATCAGCTCGTTGACCGCTATTCGGAGCGGAAAGACCGGAAAGAGCCTGTCGTGACACCGGCAGAATTGGCCGGAATTCCGGGCGCCTGACGAGCATTTCTGGCCGAATGCGGACCGACGGCTTTCCGTCACCAATGCAAGATGGTCGACATTCCCCAGCTACCCCCCAAGATGCCTATCACCTCTCGTAAGAGACGACCGCTGCGTCTAAAGGTCCTCAAGTCGCCGGAAAATCGTCATAACTCAAGTTAAGTCTGAAACCCTTTCCCGTCACGTCTCGACACACTCTTCGGCGCGTCGACGCGCATAAAAGTCTCTCAAAAGCGTGGGATTCACGCTCCGCTCGGATAGATGCCCTCCACGACCAAGTGTCTCGCTGCGGGACAAGCCCGACGCTTTGCTTAAGAACTTAGTATCTCTTGGAAAATACCAGAGCCGGATGGTCGCGGAGAGAGTTCCTTTTGCTACGCTGAAGCGGCGTGCAGCTATAGCGATGCTATTCGTGTCGCTGGCCTGCCTGCTCCACTGGCAGGCGGCGGGCTTATTGCCCGTTTCCATCATCGCGAGCGCGGTCGCTCTGGGCTGGCTCGGTAGCGCCTGGCGGCACGATCAACGCCTGTGGCTCCTGTCCCGGCGTTTCGAAGCCATGTCGGCGGCAGGCCGCAAAGAGGAGATATCGGACCGGCTCGCCGAAAATGCCGAGAGTGTCGAACTGGCGCTTGCCACGATGAAGCGGCGTCTCAGCGAACGCCATTCGATCTCTGGCCTCCCCACACGCGAGCCGCTCCTCGAACTGATGACCAACGAGCGCGCCGGCATGATCGGCGCCATCGAAATCGCCGATTTCGACCGCTTGGCGGGTTTCAATCCCGATCTTGCGGAATATGTGCTGACGGCGACCGTGCGAAGGATCGTGCGAATGCTCCCGCCGGGCCGGTTCGTTGCGCATGTCGATCGGGCGCAGTTCGCGATCTGGTATGGCCAGGACATGGCAGACGATGCCGCACGCGGCGAGATCGATGCACTCGTATATGCGTTGGGCAGCGTCATCACGGCAGGCACCCAGGAAATCGTTCCGATCATTTCCGCGCGGTGCGCTTCGCTCGAAAAATGCGACTCTCCCCACACGCTTCTCACGCAGACGCTCGCCTCATTCGCGATCCTGCGCGACGGCGGTGCCGGGAGTTTCGACCTGACGCCGGCGGCCATCGCGCAAGAGGAGTTTCGGTTCGGCATCGAACAGGATCTGCGCGGCGCCGTCGGCCGGGGCGAGTTCGAGCTTCTGTTCCAGCCGCTCATTGACGCCACTTGGCAGTGCGTCACGGGCGCGGAGGCGCTGATCCGGTGGAACCACCCGGAACGCGGTACTGTGTCGCCATCGGTGTTCATACCCGTTGTTGAAGCCGCGGGATTGGCGGACGATGTCGGCCACTGGGTCCTGAACGGCGCGGCGCGCGAGGCGAGCCAATGGGCCGGGATCGGGCCGGGCCCGCTCCGGGTTGCCGTGAACATATCGGCCAACCAGCTGCATAGCGCGAAGTTCACGGAATTCCTCACGCGCATGTTCCACAACCATGGCCTCGAGCCAGGCGCGCTCGAGATCGAGCTGACGGAATCGGTCGCCAGCGCCAACGATGCGCGGGTTGCAAAAATGTTCGACGAAATCCGCGCCCTCGGCGTCAGGATTTCGATCGACGATTTCGGCACGGGCTATTCGAGCTTCAGCACGCTTCGCCAGCTCGGTTTCGACAAGATCAAGATCGATCGCGAGTTCGTGACCGATGTGCAAAACAGGCCGGACAGTCAGGCGATCTGCCGAAGCATCCTGACCTTGGGCCAGGGCCTCGGCATCAAGGTGCTCGCCGAAGGCGTCGAGACGGCCGAGGAATATCATTGGCTCCTGGGCGAAGGGTGCCGCCACTTCCAGGGCTTCTACTTCTCCAGGCCGGTGCCGGCCGCCGATTTCCTGAATTTCGTGCGCGACACCTCCCGTCTCGCCGACATGCTCCGTATCGCCCCTGCAGGGCGTCAACCCGAAAGGCTGACCGCGTGACCCCCCATCCTATCAGGATCGACCTTCGCCGAGCCCTTTCGGGGCCGTTGCTTGCCGCCTTGATCCTCCTCTCGGGATGCGCCGCGGCGCCCCGACCGGCCGCGCCGTCGGCGCCGGTCGGCAGCGCCCAGTCGATCGAGACCATCACCGATTTGCTGGACCGGGGCGACACCGGCGCCGCGCGCAAGCTCATCAAAAGCGCGCTCAAGCGCGATCCCCACAACCCGTCGCTCGCCATGCTCAGGGATTCCATAACGCGCGACCCGGTCGACCTGCTCGGGCCGAAGTCCTATCCCTATACGGTAAAGCCGGGCGACACCTTGGCTGAGATCGCCGAGCGTCACCTCGGGAACCGGCTGCTGACCTATCAGCTCGCACGGTACAACGGCATCGACGTCCCGACACGCATCGCGGCCGGCCAGACGCTTCGTATTCCGGGAAGTCCGCCGCAAGCGGCGCCCCGCCTGACCCCAAAGACCGCGCCGCAGGCAAGTCCGAAGCCCCCACGGGCCGCACCCGAACGACCCGTCGCCCCTGCAGCAGCGGCCACGCCGGCAAATCCCGCGGGCGCACGGCAGCTCAGGACGCGGGGGCTCGCCGAGCTGAACCGGGGCCAGGCGGCAAAGGCAGTCCAGCTTCTTCGTCAGGCCTCGAGCCTCGACCCCGGCAACAGCGCCATCAAGGCCGATCTCGCGCGCGCCGAGCGCATCGCCGCTACCGTAAAGGCCCGGAAATGACCGTCCACCTGCCCCTGCCCAAGATCGAGCAAGACCGGTCTACTTTGAAGAGCGTCGGACGCTATCAGGTCATAGCGCGCCTCGGCGAGGGCGCCATGGCGGACGTGTACCGCGCGATCGATCCCGGGATCGGACGCGAAGTCGCCATCAAGGTTCTGAAACCCGAATATGCACGAAATGAGGCGCTCAATCTCCGCTTTTTGAGGGAAGCGCGGGCCGCAGGCGCCCTCAGCCACCCCAATATCGCGACGATTTACGAGGTCGGGGAGGATGGCGGCGGCGCCTTTATCGCGATGGAGCTCGTCGAAGGCCAGCCGCTCGACACCGTCCTTCAGGCGCATGGCCGCATGCCCTATGAGCGCGTCCTGCAGCTCGGACAGCAGCTGGCAGGCGCGCTTGCCTATGCGCATCGCGCGGGAGTCGTTCACCGCGACGTGAAGCCGTCCAACATCCTGCTCTCGAGCGACGGCCGCACCGCGAAGCTCGTCGATTTCGGGGTGGCGCGGATCGACGACCCTGCCTGTGATGGCGATGGCGGCGAGCTCGAACGAACGCAGTTCGGCCAGATGGTGGGAACGCCGCGCTATATGAGCCCGGAACAGGCGCTGAGCCTTCCGGTCGATCATCGCTCGGACCTCTTCTCGCTCGGCATCGTCCTCTACGAGATGGTGACCGGCAAAGTGGCCTTTCCCGGCATCGGACTTGCCACCCTCGCGATCCAGATCGCGCAGGAGCGCGTCGAACCCATAGAGAAGTCAGCTGCAGACTGCCCGCCGGGCCTGCGCTTCGTGATCGACAAGTTGCTTGCGAAGAAGCCCGACCAGCGCTTTGCCGACGGCGAGGCGGTGCGGAATGCCCTTCAGCGCGAGATGGCCGCGCGTGAAGATACGGTCGTCACGCGCCGCGGACTCTCACTGCGGCTCAAGCTACCTATATTGCTTGTATCGGTAACCCTTGCCGTGCTGGCGCTGTGCGGTTCGCTGATCCTCTCGCGCGAAGGCCGGGCTTTCGAAGAGATGGCCGTCGCATCGGGACAGACGATTGCGGCATTTGTTGCCAGCAACGCAGGCGTAACCGCGGTCGATAATGCCGCACTGCCGCCCGATCAGCAGGACTGGAGCGCGGTTCAGGCGTTCGTCGAGAGCGCGAGTGAAGACCGCGAGATCCGTAGCATTGCGGTTATAGATGCGCGAGGCGTCGTGCGCGCTTCGAGCAATGCCGCGCAATTGGGGAAGCGCTATGCGGCAGTGTCCGGCGGCCGCGTTATCGAAACCCGAGCGGACACGGCCGTCAGCTACCGTGGCGCACTGCTAGAAGACGGCATGCGTTTCGTCCGGCCCATCCGCTATGCGGGCAGCAACTATGGCAAGGTCGATATCGTCATCCGCACTGAGGCGCTCGCAGCGGCAAAGGCGAATACGCGCTTCTTGCTTGCCGCGCTCTCGCTGACCGTCTTGCTGACGGTCGCCGCGGCCGGATATCTCAGCGGCGCTGCCGTCACACGGCCGCTTGCGCGGCTGCGCGGCGCCCTCGACGAGGCAGCATCGGCGCGCTTCGCTTTGCGTATTTCGCACCGGCGGGGCGACGAATTCGGAGCCGCGTTCGACGCGTTCAACAGGGCGGCTGCGACGGCGGAAGCCCAGTTTGCCGAGCGGCCCCAGGATCTCGAAGCCTCGATGATTGCGACGCGGATCTCCGGGCCCGAGGATGCTGCTACTTCCATTCGCCAAGTCGCCTGAGGAGACTGCCATGTTCATGCTGCAGCTTTTCGACAAGAAGGACGACCTTCACCCGGTTGACGCCCGGCTCCTGCGCCAAGGGACTCTCCGCGTCGGCCGCGACCGCGACGCCGACTGGACGATCGTCGATCCCGAAAGCGCGATTTCGAGAATGCACTGCGAATTCAGGGCCGAGGGCGACGAGCTCACCCTGAGATCGCTGGGCAGTAATGGGGTCTATAATGCTTCGACGGGGCAGCGGCTGCCCATGATGATGACATCCCCGTTATCCTGCCTTTTGCGATCCGCCTCGGAGACTTCCGTATCGTCGCCTGCCGCGCACCGCAGGCGGAGATCGCAGGGCAGGAAACGCGGACGATGGTTCTCATGCCACCGCTCGGCGATTCGATCGGCGTTCCGGTCGATTGGGAGGATCGGCCCGACAATGGGGGCCGGCCCTCCTCTCCCGTCACCAGCGGTTCGCTGCTCGACGCCTTCTGTGAAGGCGCAGGCCTCGACGCCTCGCTCCTTGCTACAGAGGACCCCGCCGAAATCATGCGCCGGGTCGGCGGCGTCTATCGCCAGATGGTGCTCGGAGTGGGCGATCTCATGAGCGAGCGCGACCAGGCACGCAGCCACTATCAGATGACGCGCACGACGATCGGAAGCGCCGAGAACAACCCGTTCAAATGGGCTCCGACACAGCGCCTCGCCATCGACCTCATCCTCGGCGGCACCCATGGCTTTTTGTCCGGCCCCGAAGCGCTCCAATCCTCCTTTCGCGACATCAAGCGGCACCTGGCCGCCACCTTTGCGGGCCTGCGCGGAAGCCTTCGCGAAGCAATCGACCGGTTCGATCCGGCACGCATCGAAACGCAGCAGGGCGGCCTGTTCCAGAACAAGGCTGCCGCGCGGCTGGACGAGCTCGCGCGCCGCCATGCCGAACTGGTCGAGGAAGTTGAAGGCCGCACATCGGGAGCGCTCGACCGTGCGTTCGTCCAAGCCTATGACGGCGCGGACAGCAAGACCGAGGATCGGCGCGCATGATGCTGTCGCGCATATTGCGCGCAAAAGCGCCGCAGCGGCTCGAATGCGGGGACGATCGGGCACGATCGTCGAGCCGCACACACGTCGGGCATGTTCGAAAGGTCAACGAAGACCGCATTCTCGATCGGCCGGAGCGGAATTTATGGGCCGTCGCCGATGGAATGGGCGGGCATCATTCCGGCGACGTCGCCGCCCAGCTTGCCATCGACGCACTCGACGCGCTCGATAATCCAACCGCTGACACGATCGTCGAGGCGCTAAAAGGCGCAAATTCGGCATTGTACAACCGCGGATACGCAGGTGAGAGGCGCAGCGGAACAACAATCGTCGCGGCCAGCCTGCAAGGACATACGGCGGAAATCTTCTGGGCCGGCGACAGCCGGGCGTATCGAATTCGGGACGGCGTGCTGGAACTTCTCACGCACGATCACAGCCTCGTCCAAGAGTTAATCGACGCCGGAGCAATTTCGGACGAAGAAGCGGTTGGGCATCCCAAGGCGAACGTCATCACGCGGGCCCTTGGCGTTGAAGCCCATATTTTAATCGACCGTGTTCGCGTTGCGCTCCGCGACGGGGACCTTATCCTGTTGTGTTCCGACGGTCTGTCGCGAACGCTAGGCGCCGAGGCCCCTCGCGCATCATCCTTGCAGGAACTCGCGAGTCTTCTAATCGATCAGGCTATAAGCCGCGACGGAACGGACAATGTCAGTCTGGTGATAGCAACAACCGGCTGAATCGATCGCCATCAGGGAAGCGATTTAATGGCCGCTTTAAGGCATGAGGTGAGTAAGGCCGGAACCGCGGACTTCGGGCGCAGAGCGGCAAATTGGGATACAGCCCAAATATACCCCCCAAAGAGGCAAGATTGAGCAGCGATTCACGAGTTCGCGGCGAAATCCAACGTCGATATTTCAATGGGTTAGCTGGCCCATTTCGATCAATGTGGCAGCCACTCGATCCAGAAATTATCAAGTAATTTTAATGGCTTACATAGGCTGGTAGCGGAGGAGGGATTCACACGAAAAACATAAGATACTGATTTATAACAACGTTCTTGATCGTCGTGCCGATAATTCCGCTCAATCCACCCCCAATTTTACCCCTTCGCGACAGGCCGTGCCGAAATATCGACAGGCCGACATGCGCGATCCCTGCTACGCCCGAGAACGCGGCTGTTTACAGTGTGATCGCAGAAAGGACCGCAGACTATCGACAAACACCACGGTTGCACGGCCGACCTTGGCTGCCTCGATGTCGCCGGAAGCGATGAGCTGGTAGATCTTGGATTTGCTGAGCCCCGTCATCCGTACTGCGTCGGGAATGCGAACGCTTATCGGCCCAATCGGGGGCGCGTCGTCGCCATTCGTTGCAGGCTGCCGGGCCGACATCGGACTATTTCTTACGTGCCCGGCTGAACGAGCGGTCGCTCGCCAGGAAGCCGCTAAGCATGAATGGAATGAGGTCCGGTACGGACTCGCGTCGGCCGTAGGCCGCCTCATAGGCCTCGGCGTAGTCGTTCAGCGCTTCGATGAGATCCGGCATGACGTTGATCGTGATCTTAGCCGGCGTCCGATCGGGCACCTTGGCAGCTTCAAATCAGCCATGACGGCCTCCCCAGGGTCCGGGCAATATGATGTCTTTGTGCACGACCACCCGTAGCGGCCAGCCGGGACGCACGCGCAAGGTCGGCTGGATATTGAGATTGCGCGTGACGAGCTGATCGCCGGCGCGCGCGCCGCTCTGCTGCGCTGACTCGCGGATCGCCCGGACAAGGTCGCTTTCGGTGCTGCCGAAGCTCAATTCAGTGCCGACGCCCAGCAGTGTCGACAGGGCGACGCCCTTCAGAAGTTGCCAAGTATGCCGGTCGATCCGGTCGGACAGACCCGCATAGCCCTGCGTATCGGTCGCCGGCACATTGTCGATACGAATCGACGAGCCGTCGGGCAGGATAATCCGCTGCCAGACGACCAGCGCACGGCTCTGCCCAAACGCTACAACGCTGTCGTAGCTGCCGATCAGCCGCGATCCTTGCGGAATGAGCAGACCGCGCCCGGTCACACTGTCATAGACGTTCTCCGTGATCTGCGCGGTGACGAGCCCGGGAAGATCCGAGTTGAGCCCGGTTATGAGGCTCGCGGCAATGATGCTGCCGGCCTGCAAGGTCCAAGGCGATACGGACTGCGCCAGCGCGTGCGGATTGATGTCGTCGTCGCGATTGGCGTGGCCGACCAATTCGTTCTTGCGCCCCTGGGCGTTAGGATCTCGGTCAGGGTCGAGGAGCGGCTTGGCAGTCTCGGCCGATGCTGGCGGAACACTTGCATCGGTAGTCACCGGTGCAGGGGCGGCGGCGCGACCGCCGCCCGCCAATTGCAGCATGACGCCAGACTCGCGTGCGGCCTTCTGCTCAGCGGCGATGCGCTGGCGCTCGGCTTCGGCTTCCTGCGCGGCCCGGCTCACCGCATCGGCAGCGGGGTCAGGGGGAACCATCCCGCCAAGCTGCCGCTGGCGCTCGAGGATCGGCCGCCCGAGATCACCGGGAAGCGGTAGCCCGAGCTTCGGCACGTCGCCATAGCTCGTCGGCGCGCCCGCGAGCGCATCAGGCGGCGCCTTCGCGCCAACCAGCTTTTCATCGCTTCGTGCGATCAGGCTCAGGGTCGCGGGCTTGAGCGCCAGCCAGGCGACGCCGATGATCGCGGTCGAGCCGGCGGCAGCGATGGCGACGATCGCACCGCGGCGAAAACGGGTGACGCGGCCCGGCGCCGCGCGCAGAACGAGCGTTTCGGGGTCGGCTTTGGGCGCCGCGATCGGCGCGGAAGAAGCGGTTGGATCGGTCACGCGCCCCTCCCGGCCTTGCGCTGCCGGCTCTTCGGCTGGGCGGCGGTGATACGGACAATCTGCTGTTTCTTGCCGCCAAGGCGCAGCTCGGCGACACCGAACAGGCGGTCGACCACATAATAGCGGCCGGCGACGCGATAGTTGACGAGCTGGGCCTCGCCATCCTCGCCAATCACGAACAGCGGGGGCGCCTCACCCACGGCGATCGCAGGCGAGAACTCGATGTAGGTCTGCCGCCCATCGTCGAACGCGCGCAGCGGCCGCCAGGCCGGCTTGTCGCCCGAGATCGCATAGTTGAAGTTGAGGCTTTCGACCGAGAGGCCCGACGCGATCGGCGTCGCCGCCACGGCTGCATCGCGCTGACGCCGGAGCGCGATCAGCTCGTCATGTGGATAGGTCCAGGAGATCGCCGCCATCGCGGTCGCGGGCGTGCTTTCGAGCTGGAGATGGTAGGTCCGGCGATCGGTAGCAATGACAAGGTTTGTGCGTAGGCCCGCCGAAAACGGCTTGACGAGGATGTGCACGCGCTTGCTTTCGCCGATGCCGCTGGTGGTATCGCCGACAGTCCAGCGCACGGTGTCGCCGGCGGCGACGGACACAATCGTTTCGCCCGGCTGCAAGGCAATGTCGGTGATGCGCTCGGGCGCGGCATAGAGCCGGTAGAGCACGCCTTCCGCCCAGGGATAGACCTGGACGGCATATATATATCCCGCGCTCGACGGCTCGCGCAGTGCCGCCCGGTTGGCGGCAGTGACGCGCGCGGTGGGTGACGCGGGTTCGCGGCTCTGCGCAGCGACGCCCATGGCAAGCGCCATCGCGCTCGCCGCCAGGATGAGGGCACGGATCATTGGTCGGTCCTTTCGGGGGATGGTGCGGCTGCGGGTTGAGCAAGGGTCGGATCGAGCGGCGAGCCCAGCGGAATGTCGGTGGGCGGCGCGACCGGGAGTGATTGTGCGGGATCGGGCACGGCCGATGGTTGCGGCGAAGGCGGCCGGTCCTGAGGCGTTTCCAGTTCGAGGCTCCAGTCGATCGCGTCAACATAGA
>JACDQN010000090.1 GCA_015657575.1 Sphingopyxis sp. | reverse complement strand
CGTTGCCGCCCCTCCACCACCTGCCTGCAGCGGCGGTCCCCCTCCCCATGGCTTCGTCCACAGGGAGGATCTTAACGTCCGCTCCCCACCCCGAAGCGGATTTTCCGTTCCATGTCGGCGCGCTGTCTTGACCCGGTTCGTCAACCGCCGCATTCTCCGCCGCCATGCCCCGGCTCTACACCAGCTTTGCCGAATTCTGGCCTTTTTACCTGCGCGAGCACAGCAAGGCATCGACGCGCGCGCTCCATTATGTCGGGACGAGCCTGGTCGTGGGAATCGCGGTCGCGGCGGCGGTCACCGGGCGCTGGGGCTGGCTGATCGCGCTGCCGCTGGCGGGTTATTTCTTTGCGTGGGTCGCGCATTTCGGGGTCGAGAAGAATCGGCCCGCGACCTTCACCTATCCGCTGTGGAGCCTCGCCGCCGATTTCAGGATGTGGGGGCTGTGGCTCGCCGGGCGGCTGGGGCCCGAACTCGACCGCGCGGGCGTTGCGCGGGAAAATCGATCAGACTGAACGAAAGCCGTCGCTGGCGCTTGTTGCGAATAATTCTTAATTAGCTTGCATCGCCCGCTGGAGATGCGCCATGCCCCTCGATCTGATCAAGACCTTCACCTATCTGACGATCCACCTGACGATCGGCTTCAGCGTCGCCTATGTGCTGACCGGGTCGGTCGCGCTGGCGGGCGGGATCGCGATCATCGAGCCGTGCATCAACGCGGTCGCCTTTTTCTTCCACGAGAAGGCTTGGAAGCGGGTCGGCGCGCGGCGGCTCGCGCTCGGCTGAGCGTGCACGGCGAGGTCAGGCCCATGGAGACTGGGCGGGCGCCGCCGTTCGTGTAGAGTGTGCGCACACCCCCGACAGGAGACTCGACCATGACCGTCAATCGCGCATCCGCCCGTTACGAAGGCTTCGGCAAGGAAGGCAAGGGGTCGATCACGACCAGGTCGGGAGTGCTCGACGAACAGCCCTATGGTTTCGGCACACGCTTCGAAGGTTTGCCGGGGACCAACCCCGAGGAGCTGATTGCCGCGGCGCACGCCGCCTGCTTTACGATGGCGCTGTCGTTCGGGCTGGCGCGCGCGGGATATAGCGGCGACACGCTCGAAACGAGCGCGGCGGTGACGCTCGAGCAGCAGGACGGCGGTTTCACGATCACCAAGTCGGCGCTGGTGCTGACCGGTAACGTCCCCGGCATCTCGCCCAACGAATTTGCGGCGCTCGCCGCCGAGGCCGAGAAGAATTGCCCGGTGTCGAAGCTGCTCAACTGCGAGATCACGCTCGAGCATAATCTGCAGGTCTAGGCGGCGTAGCGCAGCGGCGCCGGCAGCGCGTCTTCCATGAAGGCGAAGGCGGCCTGCGCCGGCGGGTCGAGCGTCCAGCTTTGCAGCACGCGGTGGCGGCGGTGGCCGACATGGCTTTCGATCAGCACGAGATCGCGCGGGGTCCAGGTCCACGCGCTGGGCCGCGCATCGAAATCGCATTTGCCATAGCCGAGCGTCACATGTGGGCGGAGCCCCGATTTGCGATGCATCGGCGCGATCCCGTGCGGCACGAGCAGCGCGACGATGCCCTCGTAGAGCGACCGGATCGCCGCGACACTGCCCGCGGTGACGAGTTCGGCGCCCATGTCGCGCGCGACGATGCGGCCGAAGGGGATCGCGGCGGCAGCGGGCAGCCCCGCGGCAAGCGCGCGCGACACGCGCTGGCGGAGGAAGGGCAATCGCGCCTCGCTCTCTTCGATCGTGCAAAGCGTGAGATGATAATGCTGGGGCTTGAGGCCGGCAAACAGGTCGGCCGTCCCGACGGGCAACTGGCGGGCGAGCCAGCCGGCGCGGTCGGCGGGAACCTGGAAACCCAGAAAATAGCGGAACATCGGATCCATCATCCTTCCTCCGAATCGGATAATGTTCCTATTATGTTCTCATTACTTCCGAGAGTCGAATCGTGTCATTCGTCGCCCGGATCAGGCGGCGTCCGGGCGACCTGTTCGCGTATGATATGCGCGATCGCCCGTCGCTGCGCGCGTTCGTCGAACGCCGGGTCGATCCGGTAGAGCGCGGTGAGGAAGCCGAGATCCCAGTGCGTCAGGCTCGGCGGCGCGGCGGCCGGATTCCCGGCGTCGAAGAGCGAGAGGATCGTCGGCATAGGCTGGCTGCTCGCCGCCGCGGCATCGGTGCGCGCGAGGGTGCGCATCGCGGCATAGTCGGCGAGCTGCATCAGCGTCATATCCTTGAGCGCCGCTGCCTCGACGAGCAGGAAGGCGCCGTGGAATTCGAACTGGATCGTCGTTCCGATGCGCGTCGGAACGACCTGATTGTGAACCGTATAGTCGAAGGTGTCGCTTTCGGCGCGCCCGACCGGGCGGCGATCGGCGCTTTTCAGCGTGACGATCTGCCACGCGGCGACGGGTTCGGGGCCGGCGAGCGCTTCGACTCGCGCTCGGTCAGCCCTTCGAAAAAGTCCGGCCGGCTCTTTTGCCAATGCGCGATCGCCTTTGCGCGGTCGTCGACGATCAGGATGATGAGATTGGTGCGGCAGCCGGGCTTGGCGGTGCGCACGCCCGCCGCGGCGGCAACGCGGCGCAGGCGGCGATCGACCGTCGCGGCGTCGCCGTCGGTGAGCCCGATGCTCGCCGGGCAGAGCGGATCCTCGAAGCGCGCGATCTGTCCCTTGGCCGAGGGCCGCGCAATGGCGTCGACGAAATTCTCGCTGCGCCGTTCGCGGTCGCGATCGCCGGTGACGACGATGTCGGCCGGATCGGCGGGTGCCGCCTGGGCCGCGAGCAACGCTGCCACGATCGTCCAGACCGCCATCATCCTCTCCACCTGCGACAGGGCAGCATAGGCGTGGCGCGGTGCCCGCTCAAGCGGCGGGGGCGGCGGCGAAGAACATCAGATAGACGAGCCGCCCGTCGGCGGGCGTCGTGCCGAAGCCCGCGGCGCTGTTGTGGAACATCCACGGGCTGAACAGGATCAGCCGGTTGCACCGCATTGGCGCGGTGAAGCTTTTTTCCCAGCGCGAGGGGACCATCGTGTCGCGGTTCACGACATCCTCGACGAGGCCGTTGACGTCGCCATAACCCGCCGCAGCGACCCCCTCGCGCGTGGCGGGCACGCGGTCGAGCCCGGTGCGGCGATGGCGGTAGAAGTCGGTGCCGCCGCGGCAATGTTCGGGCAGGCTGAGGTAGAGGATGCCCGAATAAAAGGCGGGATCGATATGGACGCCGCTCTTGCCGCGGTCGCCCTTCAGCGTCAGGCGGCAATGGCCGTGGAGCGTACCCGGCGCGCCGACGACGCGCGTCCCGACGAGGCGCGAGACATAATCGTCGAGTCCCTTGATCGGCAAGGCGCGCTCCGACACGATGCCGGGATAATTGGCGCCCCGATCCTTTTGTTCATAGCCGAGCGCGAGCGCCTGTCGCCGCAGTTCGTGCGGGTCGGCGACGAAATCGTCGATCATGGTGAAGCTGGGTGTCATCGGCCGGACGGGCGTAGAGGCTGTTCGCATCCGAATAAAGCCTTCTTGGCCCGGTGCGGCGCGCGCCGCTTGACTCGGCCCGCAGCCGCCGCCCTAATGCGGCGCACGGGCGAGGAGGAGAGAGGCCGATGGCCGGCAAGGTCGTGCTGCTGTGGGGCGGCAATCCGCAGATTCCGATAGGCGACGGCGATGCGCCGGTGCAGGCCTATATCGCCGCGATGCCGGGGTGGAAGTCGGCGGCGTGGGCGCGGCTCGACACGGTGATCGAACGGACGGTGCCGGGGGTGCGCAAGGCGGTCAAATGGAACTCGCCGCTCTATGCCGCGCCCGACGCGGCGCCGAACCATTGGTTTTTGAGCCTCCATTGCTTCGACAAATATATCAAAGTGGCGTTCTTTGACGGGACGTCGCTCGACCCGGTGCCGCCGGTCGCGTCGAAGAGCGGCAACACGCGCTATTTTCATATTCATGAGCAGGATGTCATCGACGAAGCGCGCTTCGCGGCCTGGGTGAAACAGGCGAGCGCGCTGCCCGGCGAGAAGATGTGAGGGGACAGGCGATGGCCGACGATAATGCTTCCGACCTGATCGATGCCAAGATCGCCGCGCTCGGCGATTGGCGCGGCGCGATGCTGACGCAATTGCGCGCGCTGATCCGCGCGGCCGATCCCGGGATCGCGGAAGCGGTGAAATGGCGCAAGCCGACGAATCCGTCGGGGGTGCCGACCTGGGAATATGCGGGCGTGCTGTGTACCGGCGAGATCTATAAGGACAAGGTCAAGCTGACCTTTGCCAAGGGCGCGGCGATCGCCGACCCGACGCGGCTGTTCAACGCCAGCCTTGACGGCAATGTCCGCCGCGCGATCGACTTCAGCGAAGGGGCAAAGGTCGATGCGGCGGCGTTTCAGGCGCTGATCCGCGCGGCGGTCGAAGCGAACGTCGAGGCGAACAAGTTTAAGCCCGCGCGCGCGAAACGGTAGGGGCAGGACCCAAGTTAGCGGCAGCGGACATTCTGGCGGTCGATCGCGGTGCCCACCGCCGCGCCGCCGATCGCGCCGATCACCGTGCCGAGCGTCTCCGATCGGCCCGAGGCGATGACGTTGCCGAGCACGCCGCCGGCGATACCGCCGACGATCAGGCCGGTCGATCCGTCGTTGCGGCGGCAATAATAGCGGTCGTCGCGACCGCGATAGATGCGATCGTTGTTCGACAGGCGCCGTTCGCGATATCTCCGGTCGTTGCGGTAATAATTGTCGGCATAATAGCCGCCATGCCGCGGGTCGGGCCGGTCATAGTCATAGCGGCCGTATTGATCGTAATAGGATCGGTCATAATAGCCGTAGCCGCCATCGTCATAGGCGTAGCTGCCGCCGGTGGAAGCGCAGCCGCCGAGGATGGCGGCGGCAGCGAGAGGCAGGATCATTTTGGTCATCGGCATCACTCCATCGGGTCGCGTGCCGGGCCGGACAGGCGGGGCTGGCGACGGCCCCACCTGTTCTCTAGACCCGCGAAACCGCCGCGAGTTCCGCGCTATTGCGCGGGGCGGCAGTCTTTCAGCCAGATGACGCGGCGATATTCGTCGAAATCCTCGACGGTACCGGTGAGCTTGATGCCCTTGTCGGGCTTGAGCTGGAGCGAAAAGGCGGCCTGTCCGGGCGCCATATAGCAGACGATGTCGGTCTTGAACGGCGCCTGGTTGGGCAGGCGGATCGCCTGTTCGTGGGGCTGCGGCACCTTGTAGCCGACGCGGAAACTGCCTCCGTCCTTGGTGACGTAATCGACGGTGCCGTCGATCGTGAACTGCTTGCCCTTGTAGCGGGTGAGCACGCCGGCGGCGTTGCGTTCGCTATCCTTCGACACCTGCTGCGAAAAGCCGAGGGCGCTGATCTTGAGCGGCGCGGCGGCGACGGTGGTTGCACTCGCGCCCTTCTTGGCGGCCGCGGCGCCGAGCTTGCCGCCCTTGATCTGGTTCAGGATGCCGCACATTTCGGCTTTCGCGGGATCGCTGCCAACCGTCTGGCCGGCGCGCAGCTTCGCTTCCATCACCACCGTACCGATGCCGCCGGTCTGCGTTGCGGTGATCTGGATCGGAAAGGCGCGGGCGCCGCCGGTCATCGGCTGTTCGATCAGCATCGAGCCATATTCGGCTTCGTCGGCCATAATGTCATAGCCCTTGGCGGCGACGAGGCCGCGCATCTGGCCGATCGCGACCGCGGGGGGCAGGTCGGCGACGGTGACCGCGGCGGTGAAGCGCAGCCCGGTGATCGCATTGCCCTTTTTGACGAAGGCTTCCTCGCAGGTCGCAGCGTTGGCGGTGCCGAAGAGCAGGACGGTCGGGGCAAGGCAAAGGGCAAAGCGCAAGGCGGGGCGAAGATTTCGCATGAAGGGCTCCTGGACTGTTATGGTTGCGCGACCTTATCTTGTACGTCGGGTCTGCCGCAGCCGGTACATGGCTGCAACGCCTAAGTTACAGGGAATATGTCGCTTTAAGGGAAGGTGGGGCGTGACGTCCCAACGCGCTTGATCTCAATCGGGGTTGAGCTTTCATAAGGTGCGGCGGATGATTCGCGAGGAGCCTTTGCCGATGTTGCACGACAGCCAGCCGCCCGTTTCCGATGACGATATGCCGGGCATTGCGCTGCCGGGCGGGTTTGTGTCGCGCTATCTGGCGCGGATCGGACTGGCGACGGCCCCGGCGCCGACGCTGGAGGGGCTCGCGGCGTTGCAGGCGGCGCACATTGGGGCGATCCCGTTCGAGGCGCTCGATGCGCTCACCGGCCAAGGCGTCGATATCGGTGCCGAGGCCATCGAAGCGAAGCTGATCGGGCGTCACCGCGGCGGCTATTGCTTCGAACAGAATGGCTTGTTCCTGCGCGCGCTGCTCGCGCTCGGTTTCGATGCCGAGGGGCTGATCGGGCGGGTGCGCTGGATGCTGCCCGACGAGGCGCCCGCGACGCCGCGCACGCACATGACCGTGCGGGTGCGGCTGGAGGGGCGCCCGTGGCTTGCCGATGTCGGTTTCGGGTCGGCAGTGCCGCCGCAGCCGCTCGCGCTCGACCGGCCGGGCGCCGTGCAGCCGACGCGGCACGAGAGCTATCGCATCATGCCGCAGCCGGGCGGCTATCGCGTCGCGCTCGAAATTGCGGGCGCATGGCGGACGCTCTATGACCTCGAGGAGACTGCGGCGCCGGCGATCGATTATGAGGTCGGCAATTGGTACACGTCGCAGCATCCGGAGTCGCATTTCCGCCACCAGCTGATCGCGGCGCGCACGACCGCCGAGGCGCGGTACGGGCTGCGCGACAACCGGCTGACGATTCGCCGGACCGATGGCAGCATCGAGCAGCGCCACCTGTCCGCCGACGGCATTGCGGCGGCACTGCGCGACCTGTTCCTGCTGGCGCCCGAACCCGGCTGGCGCCGCGCGATCGAGCGGGCGGCGACGGTGGAGATCGCAGGTTAGAGTTAGGACGCTAGGGTCAGGACCCTAGGGTCAGGACTCATTAATTCCACGTTCGAGGCGTCGAAATGGCGAAGATATCGGGCTTGGGCGGGTGCAGCGGGTAGCGTCGCTACCCGCAAGTCCGCGCGGGCCTGAGATCGAAGCCATTTCGGCGTCCCTGCGGGATTTGACCGATTTTGTCCATGGCCGCGT
>JACDQN010000089.1 GCA_015657575.1 Sphingopyxis sp. | reverse complement strand
CGTTCGCGACCCAGTGGCGCAGCGCCTCGTTCATCGCGTCCTTCAGCGTCTTCGCACCGCTCTCGACCGCGACGACTTCGGCGCCGAGCAGCTTCATGCGGAACACGTTCGGCTGCTGCCGCGCGACGTCGACCGCGCCCATGAAGATGGTGCAGGGCAGGCCGAACAGGGCCGCGACGGTCGCGGTCGCGACGCCATGCTGTCCCGCGCCGGTTTCGGCGATGATCTTCGTCTTGCCCATGCGCTTCGCGAGCAGGATCTGGCCGATGCAATTGTTGATCTTGTGTGCACCGGTGTGATTGAGATCTTCGCGCTTCAGATAAATCTTCGCGCCGCCGAGATGCTCGGTCAGCCGCTCGGCGAACCACAGCGGGCTCGGGCGGCCGACATAATGCTTCAGCAGATAGTCGAACTCGGCCGTAAACGCCGGGTCGGCCTGCGCCGCGCGATAGTGACGTTCGAGGTCGAGGATCAGCGGCATCAGCGTTTCGGCGACATAGCGGCCGCCGAACTGGCCGAAGTGGCCGCGTTCGTCAGGTTGAGTCCGGAGACTGTTGGGAAGCTGGGTCATCGACCCGCGGCTTTAAGGAAAGCGGCGATCTTGTCCACATCCTTGACGCCCGGTGCGCTTTCGACGCCCGACGAGACGTCAACGAGCGGCGCGCCGGTGGCGGCGATTGCGTCGGCCACATTAGACGGCGTCAGTCCGCCCGCCATGCCCCAATCCAATGTGTGGCGATGGTTCTTGAGCAGCGACCAATCGAAGCGGGTGCCGGTACCGCCCGGCAATGCGGCGGCCGGGGCGTCGAATAGGATGCGATCCGCCGCGCCTTCATATTGGCGAATGCGGTCGAGCGTGCCCGCGTCCTTGAGACCGATGGCTTTCCATATCTCGGCGGGGACCAGCCTTTTGACGGCGGCAAGCCATTCAGGGGTTTCGGTGCCGTGGAATTGGATGATGTCGGGACGCACCGCCGCGAGCGCCTCGCCCGTCAGCTGCTGCGACGCGTTGACGAGCAGGAGCGCCACCTTGACGTGGGGCCCGGCGCGCTTGCGCAGTTCGGCCGCGGTCCTGAGATCGACGTGACGCGGGCTCGGCTCGTAATGGACAAGGCCGATATGTGTCGCGCCGAGCCGGATGGCGGCATCGAGTGTTTCGGGCGTCGAGAGACCGCAGATTTTGACGAGAGGGGGCATGGTCTGTCTCTGATTTGCCCGTTCGCATCGAGCGAGGTCGAGATGCTCCGCGGGCTAGGTGCTATGTCGATGGGTGTCTCGACTTCGCTCGACACGAACGGGAGTTGAATTTTTGGGCTTTAAAGTGTCGCTTCGATCTCGCGCGCGGCGAGGTCTGGATCGGACGACTGGCTGATCGGGCGGCCGACGACGAGGATCGAGGCGCCGTCGGTCATCGCCTGCGCCGGCGTGACGACTCGTTTCTGATCGCCGACCTTGCCGTTCGCCGGGCGCACGCCCGGCACGACGAAGAAACCGCCGGGCCACGCCTTGCGCGCGGCCTTCACTTCCTGTCCCGAGCAGACGATGCCGTCGAGCCCCGATTCGCGCGCAAGCCCGGTCAGGCGAACGACCTGTTCGTGCGCCGACCCGCCGACACCGATATCTTCCAGGTCAGGTCCGTCGAGGCTGGTGAGCACGGTAACCGCGACGACTTTCGTGTTCAGCCCCGCCGCCGCCTTCGCTTCCTCGAGCATCGCGCGGCCGCCCGCTGCGTGGACGGTGAGGATTGCAGGTTCGAGCGGACGCAACGCCTGGATCGCCTTGGCGACCGTATTGGGAATGTCGTGCAGCTTCAGATCGAGGAAGATCGGCAGCCCGATCTTCGCCATTTCGTGCACGCCGTGATGGCCGTTGGCGCAGAAGAATTCGAGCCCGAGCTTGAGTCCGCCGACATGGTGCCGAACCTTTTGCGCCAGGGTGACCGCGACGTCGAGGTGGGTCGTATCGATGGCGAGATAGAGCGGGGAAGTCATGGCTTGTCCGTTGGAAAGAGATCGGTCGGGGCGGGGGGAAGGTCGTTGACCGGTGCGGTTGCCGGCGGTGCCGGGTCGGCGGGGCGGTTCGCCATGGCGCGAAGATCGGCAAGCTGGCGCTCGCTGGTATCGAGGCGGCGCTTCATCGACCAGCGCGTGGTGCGCAGCGCGATCCACATCGGCAGCAGGCCGATCAGAAAGCTGGTTATGATGACGATCGGCAGCTTGGTTTCCGCTTCCCAGCCGGGCCAGATGGTGACGGTCACCACCTGCCAGTTCGCCATCGCGAAAATGATCAGCACGGCGGTCAGCAACACCCAGATGATCGTTCGAAGGATTCCCACTCACTTTGCTCCTCGATCGGTCGTCCGCGAACCCTAAGCGAGTTTCGCGCATGTTTCCAGCCCGCTGCTAACCGCCCTCGAATACCCGCGCGAAGATCGTGTCGACATGCTTCATATGATAGCCGAGGTCGAACAGGGCGGTCAGTTCGTCGGGCGCCAGCCTGGCGGTGACTTCGGCGTCGGCCTTGAGCAGTTCGAGCAGCGACAATCGGCCGTCGCTTTCCCACACCTTCATCGCGTTGCGCTGGACCAGCGCATAGCTGTCCTCGCGGCTGGCGCCCGCCTGCCGTCAGCGCGAGCAGCACGCGCTGCGAATGGACGAGGCCACCCATGCGGTCGAGATTCTTCTGCATCCGCTCGGGATAGACGAGCAACTTGTCGACGACGCCGGTCAGCCGCGCGAGCGCGAAGTCGAGCGT
>JACDQN010000088.1 GCA_015657575.1 Sphingopyxis sp. | reverse complement strand
CGACGGCTGGGCGCGTTTCGCGAGCCCGGCCAAGGCTCTTCCGCGCCGCGCTGCTTTGCGATCGCCGCCCCTTCGGCAACGATCGGGCGGCCGCTGGTCAAACCCTATGCCAGCGTCGGATATTGGCCGAAATCGCGCATCCGCGGCCAATTCTATGTCCGCCTGTCGAAGGAGCGCGCGGCGAACCGCGAGTTGCGGCTGACCGTCGGCAGCCGCCGCTTCATCCTGACCGGCAACGGCGCGCATGGCTGGGCCAGCGACGCGCGCATGGATGCGGCGATCGTCGCCGCGATGCGATCGGCGCCGAGCATGAGCGTCGAGAGCGGGACGCCGACGGGGGGTGCGATCGCCGATACCTATCGCCTGCGCGGCGCGGCGACGGCGATCGACGCCGCGGCCTTGGGGTGCGCAAGGATCCGCTGAGCCAATTTTGAGAAGCGGCAGATTTCTGCCGAACTTCACTCGCGATCCATATCTCGGGCTTGCTCCGGACCCCATCGCGCAGCCGGTCGGACGAGACTGGCAAGCGCGATTCCGAAGCGGAGCCGGGACGACGAAGAAAAAACGCGAAAAAGTCATTCGGAAACCGCGGAAAACTGCGCAACTTCACTCTGGAATCATATGTCGTGCCATGGCTTGGCGCCGATCCGGACGGAGCGCATGGGGTCCGGCAGGCGGCGGGAGGCGATCGACAGACCATCCGGCAACGCTATGGCGACCCGATAATGTAGGACAGCGTTTTCTAGCCGCGCGCGAGCTTGCTCAGTTCGGCGGCGAGAAAGTCGAGAACGGTTCGCACCCGCGGAACGTGTCGCAGCGTTTCATGCGTCAGCAGCCAGAGCCCGGTCGTATCCTCGCGCTTGGGCGGAATGCAGCGGATGAGGTCGGGTTCCCGGTCGGCGAGGAAGGCGGGCAATATGGTCAGCCCCATCCCCGAGCGTACGCCGGCGAGCAGACCGGGGCCGGTGTCATATTTCATCACCACCGAATCCTCGAGCCCATATTGGCGGAGCCAGGCCCGATAGGGTTCCCACACCGAACCGCCCCCGCCGATGAAAGGATGCGTCACCAGCTGATCGCGGCTGTGCGGAATGCCATGGCGTTCGGCATAATCGCGGCTGCTGTATACCGTCCACGGATTGTCGGCGATGCGGCGGCCGACCAGCCCGGCGCCGGTCGGCTGCTTGCTGCTGCGGATCGCGATGTCGGCTGAGCCCGCGGCCAGATCGCGCGGTTCGTCCGAGGTGTCGAGCTGGATATGGATTTCGGGATGGGCTGCGCGCAGGTCGCGCAAGATCGGCGGCAGCACGGTGACCGCGAAGATTTCCATCACCGTCAGGCTGACCGTGCCGCCCGCATCGCGCGAGCGCGCGCCCGCCGCCTCGCCGAAGCGGTCGGCGGCATCGCGTACGTCGATCGCCCGGGCGAGCATCGCCTCCCCTACGGGAGTCAGCGCATAGCCGGCTTGCCGCCGCTCGAAGAGATGGAGGCCGGTCGCCTCCTCGAGCGCCGCGATCCGGCGGGCGACGGTCGTCTGGCTGACGCGCAGCGTCTGCGCCGCGGACAGGGTGCTCCCCGTCTCCGCAACCGCGAGAAAAGCCTTGAGGTCGTTCCAATCATACATGACGCCTTGTGCGTCATAAACGCCCCCGGCTCATTCTGCAATTTTGCAGAATAGGTGCGCAACATCGTTGCTCCTGCCGCCGCGACCGATGGATTATTTGGTGACCACCGGCTTCCTCCCCTCCTCTTCTCAGCCGGCCGATGGAGAACCAGATGAAACAGATTCTGACCCTCGCCGCCCTCGCCGTCGTCTCGTTCGGCCAGCCCGGCCTCGCCCAGTCCGCGCCGGCGAACCCGAGCGTCGCCGTCCAGCACAGCGATCTCGACCTTCGCACCGAAGCGGGCGCCCGGACGCTCGACCGCCGCATCTGGCGCGCCGTCGTCGAAGTGTGCGGCACCGCGAGCGATTACGATATCGCGGGCAAGAATGACGTGCGACAGTGCCGCAAGGATACCAAACACTTCGCCTCGGTGCAGGCGGATGTCGCAATTGCCGGCGCCTCGCGCGCCGCCGCGATCCGGGTCAGCTCGATCCGCAACTGACCGCGCGCCCGAGTTGCCGGGCGCGTCGAAGCCGGGACCATGATTCGGGCACGATCATGGTTCCGGCTTTTTAGATGTGGTGGGATTTGGAGTTGGTGGATGGACGGCGGCTTTGGGGTGGGGAGCGGACCTAACCGATCCTCCCCGGAACGGGGAGGGGGACCAGCGAAGCTGGTGGAGGGGCACAGGCGG
>JACDQN010000087.1 GCA_015657575.1 Sphingopyxis sp. | reverse complement strand
CCGATGTCGACCAGATATTGTGGCGTGATCGACAGCGCGACGAAATCGCCGATCGCCTCGTGGAAGCCGTCGTTCGCGCCGTTGAGGTAAAGGAAGGGCTGCTTGTTGTACGCGCGCTGGTAATAATTGTGGCCCAGCTCGTGGTGGATCGTGATGAAGTCGTCGGCATTCACCTTGATGCACATCTTGATGCGGATATCGTCCTTGTTGTCGATATCCCATGCCGAGGCATGGCAGACGACTTCGCGGTCGGCGGGCTTCAGGAACTGGCTGCGCTTCCAGAAGGTTTCGGGCAGCGGCGCCATCCCCAGCGATGAGTAGAAATTCTCGCCCGCCTTGACCATGTCGAGCGGCCCCTTGCCCTTTTCCTTGAGCAAATCGCCGATGTCATAGCCGAGGTCGCCGGTGCCCGCGGGGCGACGAGCGGGTAGATATTGCCCCATTCCTGCGCCCACATATTGCCGAGCAGGTCGGCACGGATCGGGCCGGTCTTCGGCTGCACCGCATCGCCATATTTCTCGTTGAGCTTCGAGCGGACATAGGTGTGAAGCGCCATGTAGAGCGGCTTCATGTCGTTCCATATCTGCTCGGTGACCTTGGCGAATTCTTCTGGCGGCATGTCGTAACCCGAACGCCACATCGCGCCGGTGTCGGTGAAGCCCAGTTCTTTCGCGCCCGCATTCGCGATATCGACCATCCGGACATAATCGTCCTTCATCGGCGCGCGACCTGCTGTCGCCAGCTCGTCCACATCTCGGCGAACTGCGCCGGGCTGTTCTGGAGGTTGCCCATCTCGGCCTCGATGTCGGAGCCCGAGATTTCCTTGCCGTTCAGCGTACCGCGGCCCTTGCCATATTGCGATTGCAGGTCGGTCGCGATCGTGTTGAGCTCGGTCGCCGCACCCGGCGTGGTCGGCGCGGGCAGGACGATGCCGGTGCGCAGAATATCGAGCTTGCGCTTCGTATCGGCGCTGAGCCCCGCCACATCCCTATATTTCGCGGCCTCTAGCGCATATTTGACCGATTTCTCGGTGCCGACCGCGTTGATCCGCGCCGCCATCGCGTCGGTATCCTCGGTGATATAGGTCGCGTTGACCCAGTTCACCTGGCTCGCCTCGACCGAATAGTCGAACAAATCCTTCTCGACCGACGCGATAAAGGCGTCGGCATCGGCGGCGGTCGGGGCGGCTTGCGCAAGCGCGGGGGTCGCCACCGCGAGCGACAGGGCAAGCGACAGCGTCGAAATCATGGCTTTCATGGAATGCGTCCTCTGGAAATTTGCCGCGCTCTGCGGCGCATAGGAACAGCTAGGCGCTTGCCGCGAGTCCGGTCAAGCGATGAGAAAGGCGGCGATCGCATCGCCTAGCTCGGACTGCGTCACGCTCGACATATGCGTTCCCGGAATCGTCGCCAGCCGCGCGTCGGGGAGCGCCGCGACCAGTTCCTCAGCCGAACCATTGTCCTGATCCTGCTCGCCACACACGACGAGGGTCAGCATCGTCAGCGCCGCGAGCATCTCGGGCGTCGTATCGGTGAAGCTGTCGAGCAGATGGCCCGCGGCGATGCGGTCGACCTTCATCGTCTTCATGAACTGGATCGATAGCCAGGTGTCGTCGCCGCGCTTCGCGTTCTCATATTCGGCGATCACACGCTTGAAGAACTGCCCGCGACGCTGCCAGCCCGCAAGCCCCGCCAGCCCCATGCCGCCAAGGATCAGCCGCTGCGGCCGCATCCCCGCAACGACCGCGCGTGCGCTCGTCCGCGCCCCAAGCGAGAAGCCGCCGAGGTCGAAGTCTTCGAGGCCGAGATGCGCCACCAGATCCTGCACGTCATGCACCAGCACGTCGGGCGGATAATGCTCCTCCCCGTGCGGCGCGTCGCTCGACCCGTGGACGCGCAGGTCGGGCATGATCACGCGATAACCTTCGGCCGCCACCCGCGCCGCGGTCCCGAACTTGATCCAGTTGACCTCGGCGTTGGAGAAGAGCCCGTGGAGCAACAGGATCGGGCGACCTTCGCCGATCTCGCGCCACGCCAGCCGCACGCCGTCGCGCGCTTCGAAATATTGCGGTTCGTTCGTCATGCGCGGGGCTATGCGCTCTTGTTGCCCGCTTCGGCAAGCGCCGATCAGCGCGGCTGCAGCCCCTTCTGCTCCATCCGCCATTTCGCCATCTCGATCCGGTCCTGCCCGAAAAAGGGCTCGCCATCGACGACCAGCGTCGGCACACCCCAATGGCCGGCGATTTCGAGCGCAACCTGGTTGGCGGCAATTTCGGTATCGAGTGCCGCCGCGTCGCTTTCGGCCTCGGCATCGAGTTCGGCGAGGTCGAGCCTGGCGCGTTTCGCGGCACCCGCCAGATGATCGCCCAGATGCCAGTCCTGCGCCCCGCCCCATATCAGCTGGCCGACCTCATGCGCGAAGGCGACGCCCTTGCCGCGCCGCGCCGCCGCCTGCCCCATGCGCGTCAGCCGATAGATATAAGGCTGCTCGGCGGCGATTTCGCGCGTCATGATATTCTGCACGATCGGGTCGGGACGCGGCGGGCCGAAGGGGATGCCGTGGAACTGCGCGACGCGGATCATGTCGCGCATCGTATAGCTCAGCCAATTCGGGTGGTTGCGCTCGAAAAAGTCGGGCTGGCGCACGGCGAGCGGATAGACGGGGCGCAGGTTGATCGTCACGTCATGACTCGCCGCGAGCGCGCGATAGCGACCGATGGCGAGATAGCTATAGGGCGAACGAAAGGACCAGAAGAGATCGGCTGTCAATGTCATAGCGTCATCCTGCCGGAACCGCGGACGGGCGGCAAGAGCGCGCTCAAGCGATTGAACCGATGTGGAACTTGTCGATCATCGCGGAAGTTGGCGAAAGTGCCGCGCAGTGTGCGTTGAATTTAGTAGCAATTGCTATTATGTCGTATGACATGAGTGAAACGATCGGATTCCTGCTGAACGATACCGCGCGCCTGTTCCGCCGCGCGTTCAATGCGCGCACCAGGGACAGCGGGGTCACCGCGCTGCAATGGCGGCTGATCACCTATCTGAAACGCCACGAAGGCATCCGGCAGGGCCCGCTCGCCGAGCTGATCGAGGTCGAGCCGATCACGCTGTCGCGGATGGTCGATCGGCTGGTCGAAGGCGAACTGGTCGAGCGCCGCGCCGATCCCGCCGATCGCCGGGCATGGCGGCTGTACCTCACACCGCGCGCCGGCGAGATGCTCGGCGGGATGCGCCCGCTGGCCGAGGGGCTCAACGCCGAAGCGCTCGAAGGATTGAGCGCCGCCGAAATCGACCAGCTCACCGACCTGGTGGAGCGCGTCCGCGCCAACCTCTCCCGCCGCATCTGCCCGAAAGAAAAAGAGACCGTCTGATGGACCAGCTCTCACCCTCCCGTCCGAAAGCCGAAAATGCGGCCTCCCCCGCCGCCGCGCCCAAGGCCGATCCCGTTCCCGCTGCGGCGCCTGTGCCCGAGGCTGCCGCCAAGGCCGGCTGGCGTACGCGCGCGATGATGTTCGGCCTTCCCCTGTTGCTGATCGCGGGCGGCGCCGGCTGGTGGCTAACGAGCGGCGGGTCGGTGTCGACCGACAATGCCTATGTCCAGATGGACAAGGTGTCGGTCGCCGCCGAAGTGGGCGGACGGATCACCGAAGTTGCCGTGCGCGACGGCCAGCAGGTCGCGAAGGGCCAGCTCTTGTTCCGCATCGACGGCGAACCTTATGCCTTGAGCGTCGCCCAGGCGACCGCGGCGATCGACGCCGCGGAAGTCGAGGTCGGCAACCTGTCGGCGAGCGCGAACACATCGAGCGTCGACATCGCCGCCGCGCGCGAGGACGTCAAATTCGCGCAGGTGACGTTCGACCGGCAGGCCGCGCTGATGGAAAAGGGTTTCACGACCAGAGCCGCTTATGACGCGTCGCGCCACGCCCTGCAGCTGGCGCGCGAACGCGTCCGCCAGACCGAAGCCGCCGCCGCGGAAGCGCGCACCAAGCTCGCCGCCGGCCCGTCGAGCGGGGTCAATCCGCAGGTCGAGGCGGCGCGCGTCCAGCGCTCGCAAGCCGAGGTCAATCTCGGCCGGACCACCGTCCGCGCGCCGAGCGCCGGGCGCGTCGCGCAATCCGACCGGCTGCAGATCGGGCAGATGATGGTCGCCGGGCTTCCCGCGGTCACGCTCGTCGATACCGCGCATCCGTGGGTCGAGGCCAATTTCAAGGAAACCGACCTTGCCGACATGCGCGTCGGCCAGCGCGCCGAAATCCGTTTCGATGCCTATCCGGGGCTGAAGATACGCGGCCATGTGATGACGATCGGCGCGGGCACCGGCAGCGAATTTTCGGTGCTCCCCGCGCAGAACGCGACCGGCAACTGGGTGAAGGTGACGCAGCGCGTCCCGGTGCGCATCGCGTTCGATGAAAAGCCGTCGCGCGACATGATCGCGGGGCTGTCCGCCGACGTCCGGGTGTTTACGAAGTAAGCCGGATGCGCGTCCTATCCGGAACGCATCGATCCTCCCTGTCGCCCTTCGGCTGGCCGGCAGGCCGGTCGCTCAGGACAGGCTGCCCTTCGGGCAGCGACAGGGAGGTGGCAGCGGCGCAGCCGCTGACGGAGGGGCCATATGCGCAACCGTTGCGGCCCCTCCACTATTCGCTTCGCGAACGGTCCCCCTTCCCATGGCTTCGCCACAGGGAGGATTTCTAGCCATGGCCGCGCGCTCGCTCCCCCGCCGACCGGTTGCCGCGCCCGTCGATGACAGCATCCCGCTGCACGAGCGCGTCCGCTATCGCGGCCTGCTGACGGTCGCCGTCATGGGCGCGTCGATCATGCAGATCCTCGACACGACGATCGCCAATGTCGCCATCCCGCACATGCAATCGGCGCTCGGCGCGACGAGCGAGACCGTCACCTGGGTGCTGACCAGCTATATTCTCGCGAGCGCGGTCGCGATGCCGATCACCGGCTGGCTCGCCGACCGCATCGGGCGGCGCGAACTGTTCCTCGGCGCGATCGCAGGCTTCATCGTCGCGTCGATGGCGTGCGGCGCCGCGCAGTCGCTCGAACAGATGGTCGCCTTCCGCTTTTTGCAGGGGATATTTGCAGCCTTCATCGGCCCGCTGTCGCAATCGGTGATGCTCGACATCAACCCGCCCGAGCGGCACGCGCGCGCGATGTCGATCTGGGCGATGGGGATCATGATCGGACCGATCCTGGGGCCCATATTCGGCGGCTGGCTGACCGAAAGCGCGAACTGGCGCTGGGTCTTCTACGTCAACCTGCCCGTCGGGCTGCTGACGCTGGCGATGATGTGGGCCTTGCTGCCCGCGACGCGCAGAACCGAACGCCGGTTCGACCTGTTCGGCTTCTCGATGCTCGCGCTCGGCCTCGCCGCGCTGCAGCTGATGCTCGACCGCGGCGCGCATGAGGACTGGTTCGACAGCATCGAAATCTGGATCGAGTTCGGCGTCGCCCTCTCCTGCCTGTGGATGTTCGGGGTCCACCTGGCGACGTCGCGCGGCGACACGCTGTTCAACCGCAAGATGCTCGCCGATCGCAACCTCATCACCGCCATGTTCTTCATGGTGGTGATCGGCGTCGTGATGTTCGCCTCGATGGCGCTGCTGCCGCCGATGCTGCAGAATCTGTTCGGCTGGCCGGTGATCGATACCGGCGTCGTGCTGGCCATCCGCGGGATCGGCATCCTCGTCAGCATGTGGGTCGCAGGGCAATTGCTGGGGAAAATCGATGCGCGCTGGATGGTCGGCACCGGCCTCGCCATCGCCTCCTACTCGCTCTGGCAGATGAGCCACTGGTCGCTGGAGATGGGGATGCAGCCTGTCATCGTCAGCGGGCTGATCCAAGGCCTCGGCATGGGGCTGGTGTTCATCCCGCTCAACACCATGGCCTTTGCGACGATCGCGCCGCAATATCGCACCGACGGGTCCAGCCTACTCAACTTGTTCCGCAGCATCGGCGCGTCGGTCGGCATTTCGGTCGTCACCACGGTGCTCGGCGCGAATATCCAGACGAGCCATGAGGATCTGGCCGCGCATGTCACCAACAGTTCGGTCGCGCTGCTCGACCCGTCGACCGCCGACCGTTTCGGGGTCGCTGGCGACACCGCGATGGCCATGGTCAATGCGGAGATCAACCGGCAGGCGGCGATGATCGCTTATGTCGATGACTTCTGGCTGATGATGTGGGTGACGATCGCCGCGGTCCCGCTGGTACTGTTGCTGCGCCCGCCGAAGCCGGGCGGGCCGAAGGCGTCGGCAGCGGATATGGGGCATTGACGATGGCGGTTTTTGGGGGTGGGG
>JACDQN010000086.1 GCA_015657575.1 Sphingopyxis sp. | reverse complement strand
GGTCGCGCCGAGCGAATCGGCGACCGCGCCCTCGCCGATGCCCGCCTTCGTCGCGAGCATCTCGGGCACGCCCTTGACCGCGACGGGGACGAGAAAATGGTCGATCGCCCCGCCCTCGACCCCGGCTTTTTTGAGCAGCGCCGCGATGGCGGGATTCATGATCCGGGCAAAGCCCTCGTCGCGCACCCAGCGCGCTTCCCAGTCATAGTCGTGCGCCTCGCCCGCCTCGCGGAAATGATCGACGAAATCGACCGTCACGCTGTGGCTCGCGATGAGCGTCGCGATCGGGGTGCCCGTGCCGACGAGCACCGCCGCGGCGGCATCGCCGCTCGTCATCTCGCGTTCGGAGGCGGGCTTGGGTGTCGTGATTTCCGCCGCCGTAACCAGCGTCGTCTCGTTCCCGCCAAGCGCCGCGAGCAGCGCCGAGGTCGCCGCGCGCTGCGAACCCGCCACGTCCAGCGCGCCGACCGCATCGGGCAGGTTCAGCGCTTCTTTGACGATGCCGGCATTCTGGCGGTCGGCAAAGGGCAGCGTGGTCGAGGCGATGGCGACGCGCTGCACGTTCGCGCGATCGACGCCGTCCAGCGCATCGCGCGCCGCCTCGAGCGCCATGGTGACGCTGTCCTCGTCCCAATTGGCGACCGCCTTTTCTCCCTTGGCAAGCCCGCGCAGACCGCCGGCGAACCAGCTGTTCGTCGCATGGATCGCGCTGCGCTGCAGCCGGGTGATCGGCACATAGGCGCCGAAGGACAGGATTCCGAACTCGCTCATGCCGTCTCCGCATAGCCGTTGGTGAAGATAATCTTGTCGCGCTCGACGACGCGGGCGCGGAAGGCGAGCTTGCCATCCTGTTCGTCCCAGATCGAGGTCTCGATCGTCTCGCCGGGATAGACCGGCGACGAAAAACGACCGTCGAGCCGTTTGAGGCGCACCGGGTCATTGCCGCAGCGCGCGGCGAGCAGCGCCCGCCCGATCACGCCATAGGTCGCGAGCCCGTGCAGGATCGGCGCGTCGAAGCCGCCGGCTTTGGCGACATCGGGGTCGATGTGCAGCGGGTTGAGGTCACCCGACAGGCGATAGATTTGCGCCTGGTTCGCGGCGGTGGTCAGCGTCACGACATCATCGGGTGTCCGGTCGGGAATGGCGTGCGGCATCGGCGCACCCTCCGCCGATCCGCCGACGCCGCCATCGCCGCGCAGGAAGGTCATCGCGCGCGATGTCGCAAGATGCTGTCCCAAGCCGTCGTGGATCTCGCGCGTTACCATCGCGAGCGCGCCCTTGTCGGTGCCCTTGTCATAGAGCGCTTCGATGCGGGTCGAGCCGACAATCTCGCCCGCGACCGGCAGGGCTGCGTGGAGGATCGTCGATTGCTCGCCGTGCAATATCTTCTGCCAGTTCGCGCCTAGCGCCGGGTCGCGCCAAATGAAGCCGGGATAACCGAGCGTCACCGCCATCGTCGGCAGCGCCTGCAGCCGTTCCTCGAACAGGAAGTCAAGTTCGCTCGCCCCGATGCCGAGCGCATAGAGGATCGTATCGCGCGGGGTCAGCACCTGCCGCGTGACGATCGGCGGCATCGACAGCAGCTTGTCGGGGTCGATCGCCATCAGATGGGGTCGTAGCCGAAGACGTCCCCCGACCGCTCGGCCGGGTTCGCAAAGCTCCCCCGGAACGCCGGCAGCATCTCGTCGGCGATCGCCTGCGCGGTCCAGCCCTCATTCTTCTGCATCGACCGGATCGGTCGCGGTTTCGAAAACAGGAAAATCTCGTTCTTGCGCACCCCGAAGACCTGGTTCGACACCTCCTGCGACGCGTCGCTCGCGAGGAAGGCGACGAGCGGCGCGATCTTGTCGGCGGTCATCGTCTTCATGCGCTCGATGCGCAGCGCCTCGGCCTCGTTGGTCGCGGGGATCGTCGCGATCAACCGGCTCCACGCGAAGGGCGCGATGCAGTTCGAGCGCACCCCGCGCGCGCCATGTCGAGCGCGATCG
>JACDQN010000085.1 GCA_015657575.1 Sphingopyxis sp. | reverse complement strand
GGGACCAAGGCGCTGCGCGTCGGGAATTCGCACGTCATCGAAATAGACCTCGTTGACATGCGCATCGCCGGCGGCGAGCGTCACGGGGCGGACGGTGACCCCCGGCGCCTTCATGTCGACCCAGAAATAGGTCAGGCCGCGATGCTTCGCGACGTTCGGATCCGATCGCGCGACGATCACGCCATAATCGGCAAGATGCGCCCAGCTTGTCCAGAGCTTCTGGCCGTTGAGGATCCAGTCTCCGTTATCGGGATCCTGGACCGCGCGGGTGCGCAGCGCGGCCAGATCCGAGCCCGCGGCGGGTTCTGAAAAGAGCTGGCACCAGATTTCGTCGCCGCGCAGCGCCGCGATCGCACGCTCCTGTTTCCAGCCGTCGGGAAGATAGCGCAACATGATCGGGACGGGCATCCCGAGGCTGATGCTGAAATATTCGGTCGGAAAGCCGTGAAGGATTTCCTCGCGATCGAAAGCCAGCTTCTCGGTCGGACTGAGGCCTTGGCCGCCATTCTCGCGGGGCCAGGAAATCCCGCTATAACCCGCCTCATATTTGGCGGCGAGATAGCGCCTGCCGAGCGCTAGATCCTCGGCGGGGGTCAGGCCGCGCCTGGCTTCGCGCCCGAATTCGGCTATCTTGCCTTCGATCCAAGCACGCGCGGCGCTGCGATAGGCGGTGAGATCGGTCATTGTGCCGCTCCTTGCAGTTCGGTGATCACCTCGTCTTCCCAGAAGATGATCGGCCCCACTTCGACGGCGAGGGTTCGTGCGCGCCGCTGATGAAGATGGAGATCGGCTTCCCAAGTGACGCCAATTCCGCCATGCACCTGGACCGCGTCGCGCGACACTCCGTCATAGGCCTCGGTCGCCGAGATCCGCGCAGCAGCGGCGTAAAGGCCGAAATCGGACTCGCCGGAACGGGAGGCCGCGTGAATGGCGTTGGCGCGCGCGAGTTCGACAAGCACATAATCTTCGGCGATGCGGTGCTTGACCGACTGGAACGCGCCGATCGGCTGACCGAACGCGCGCCGTGTCAGTGCGTAGTCGCGCGCCGTCGTAAGCATTTTTTGCGCGCCGCCTACTTGCTCGAACCCGATGACGACCGCTTGGAGGCGCAAGATAGCGCGCGCGGCCGCCAGCGCATCAATGCTGCCTGGAAGTTCGTGCGCCTCGACGTCGTCGAAGACGAGATCGGCCGTGCACCGGCTGTTGTCGAACGTGTCGAGGAGCGTTCGCGAGACCCCGCGCTGCGACAGATCGACGAGCGCGAGCACAGGGCCGTCAGCACCCAGCGCAAGCACGACGGCGCCGTCGGCGATGCCGCCCGCCACAACCGCCGGCTTCGAACCCGACAGCCGTCCAGCCTCGAGGCGTAGGCGAGGTGCACGCGGAAGCATGTCCTGGCCCTCGGCAAAGGCTACCACGCCGATAACGCTGCCAGCGGCCAGTTGCGGCAGCCAGTTGGCCTTCTGCTCCTCGCTCCCGAAGTACAGCAGCGATTGTCCCATCGCGAAGGAGGAGGTGAGCGCCGCGACGCCGGTAACCGCCCCGCCGCAAGCTTCGGCGACCAAGCCAAGTTCAAGCAGCCCGAGATCGAGACCCCCGAACGCCTCGGGATAGCAGATAGCCGTCCAGCCCTGCGCGCCGAACCGTTCCCACAGTTCGCGATCAAACGCCCCGCGCTCGAGCAAATAGCCCTTCAGTCTCTCGCCCGAATAATGCGCGCTCACTAACCGCTGCGCCTCGTCGGCGATCTGAAGCTGCGCTTCGTCTAACAAAACAGACACAATGGCTCCCCGAATGAAGTCAATCGCCCTTCGCCCGGACATCGGGCGCGGGGCATAGGGCCAATTGAGCACAGAGCGGGCGCCGAGTTCATAGGGGAAGATCGCCGACCAGCCGCGCGACCTCGCATGGCTGATTTGGCGCGAGCTCGTTTATGGGGAACGGAATCTGACCTGAAACGGAAATGCCGATGACCCTTGCCGAGACGACCGCGCCCACGGTGACCGAGCGAAGCGCAGATGGCGTCTCCTGGATCATACTCAACCGGCCCGACCGTTTGAACGCGGTGACGCCGGAACTTTACGATGCGCTGGCGCCGATCGTCGAGCGGGTGGCCATCGATCCTGACGTTCGCTGCGTGGTATTGACCGGTGCTGGACGCGCCTTTTGTGCCGGACGCGACCTCAAGGCCGGATCGTCTGAGTTCGCCGCCGCGTCGGCGGGCGCGTGGATCGAGCGCAGGATCGATTATCTGCGCCGCCATGCACGCATCGCGCGCACGCTGCATCTCATGGGCAAACCGACGATCGCAATGGTCAACGGCGCATGTGCGCGCCGGACTGAGCCTCGCGGGTGCCTGCGATATCCGCATCGCGGCCCGCTCGGCAGTGTTGACCTCGGCGTTTGTCAAGGTCGGGCTGTCGGGCGACATGGGCGGGACCTGGTTCTGGTCGCGCATTCTCGGCGCGGGCAAGGCAAGGCGCCTTTATCTCTTGAGCGAACGCTTCGATTCGGCCGCGGCCAAGGAATTCGGGCTCGTCGACGAGGTGGTCGAGGACGACGCTCTCGCGGGAACAGTCGAAGCGATGTCGCGGTCGCTCGCCAATGGGTCTGCTCGCGCCTACCGCTACGCCAAGGAGGCGCTCCACGCGGCTGAAAGCACGAACCTCGACGCCATATTGGATCTCGAGGCCTCGCATATGGCGATGGCGGGCATCGACGCGGCCCTCACCGCCGGGGAATTTGAAACACGCAGCAGCTGACCTGCCCCTTGCGCAGGCAAAGGAGACTTTCATGGCGATCATCAAGACCGAAAGGCACGGCGCGATCGCCGTGCTGATCCTCGACAGGCCCGAAACGATGAACGCGTTGGGCGCGCTCGGCGACGGCGACGCGATCGCAGCGGCATGCGCCGAGATCAACGCCGACCCGGCGGTGCGTTGCGCTATCCTCACGGGAAGCGGAAAATGCTTTTCGGCGGGCGGTGACGTGAAAGCGATGCGCGAGGGGACAGGCAATTTTTCGGGGGGTGCCGTCCAGATCCGCGAGGGCTATCGCAGCAATATCCATCGCGCGGCGCGTGCGCTTTTCGGGCTCGACATGCCGTTGATCGCCGCGGTCAACGGCCCCGCGATCGGCCTGGGCTGTGATGTCGCCTGCATGGCCGACGTGCGCCTCGCTTCCGACAAGGCCAAATTTGGCGTGACCTTCCTGAAACTCGGACTTGTCCCCGGCGACGGCGGAACCTGGCTTCTTCCCCGCACGATCGGCATGAGCCGGGCGGCGGAGCTCTTCTTTACCGGCGATACGATCGATGCCGAGACAGCATGCGAATGGGGTCTCGTCAGCCGCGTCGTTCCGCATGAAACGCTCATGGACGAGGCGCTCGCGCTGGCCGGGAAAATCGCGGCAATGCCGCCGCACGCCCTGCGTATGACGAAATCGATGCTGCGCCAGGGGCAGACGATCACATATGACACGGCGCTCGAGTTGGCCGCGGTGATGCAGTCGGTGAGCCATCTCACGAAAGACCACAAGGAGGGAGTTGCGGCGCTTCTCGAGAAGCGGTCGCCGAATTTCAGCGGGAGCTGAGCCTGGTGGCAGACCGTCCGCTCAGCGCAGCCACCATTTCGCTTTGGGCGCCGTCTTGCGGTCGACGGCGGCCGTGGAGATGGGATTGCCGATCTGCGTATATTTCAACGCATTCTCCATGGCTTCGCGGTGCGGAAGGCTCAGAGCTTCCCACATTGCGCGCACCGATCCTTCGATGGCCACCGGATGTTTCTCGGCGATGAGCGCGGCAAGATAGCGTGCTCGCTCCCATAGCCGGTCGGCGGGGAGGACCTCAGTCACCAGGCTGATGCGAAGTGCCGTCTCGGCGCTGATACGTTCGTGATTTCCGAGAAGCACCATGCGCTGCACTTCCGAGAGGGGCATGCGCGCCATCGCGCCGACCGGCTCGCACGCCGATACCATGCCGAAATTGACGTGCGGATCGAAGAAGGTCGATTCCTCGCTGCAGATGATGATGTCGGCCTCGTTGAGAAAGTAGAAGGCGCCGCCGGCGCACATCCCCGAAACCGCGACGATGAGCGGCTTCCAGACCTTGTTGCTCTTCGCGCCGAGCGACTCGGCCGGGTCGTCTAGCGACCAGGGCTTCAGTCGCGACTCGGGGGTGCGATAAGGCGTGATGCCAGGTCCGCCTTTCGTGTCGGCACCGGTGCAGAATGCGGGGCTCGGCGCGGCACGAAGAATGATCACGCGTACATCATCATCCTCGCGCAGGCGTTTCCAGATCTCGACAAATTCGTTCGTCATATCGCGCGTGAAGCTGTTGTACGCCTCCGGGCGATTGAGAGTGATCGTCGCAATATGGTCAGCGATATCAAGCAATACGGTCTTATAGGCCATTCGTCTCACACTCCCGATTTGGCGCCGATATTGCAGCATATCTCAATGATTTTACCAAGACGAATATCACATGGGCGGTATCGAATCTCGCATAGGCGGCGCTTCGCGATTGAACCGGCAAAGAGTTTTGTGTAGGGTCGTCACAAATAAGGTCCCGATAACGGGGTAACGTGTGGAGAGGTGAACGGATGTCCAATCTCGATCGTTTGATCCGCTTCTCGGTTGTCGCCGAGGAAATGTCGTTCAGCAAAGCCGCGCGGCGGCTCAACGTCGATCAGCCATGGCTGTCGCGCCAGATCCAGCAGCTCGAAGCCCAGATGGGATTTCCGCTCTTTGTCCGCAGCACGCGACGGGTGAGTCTCACAGACGAGGGCGAGGCGCTTTTTGCCTCGGCACATGATCTTGCCGAAGCCGCCGAGCAATGTCGTCAGTCGTCGCGCGACCTGATGCGCATGCACAGCCAGACGCTTGTCCTCGGCGTCAATCCCTACACTTTCTGGGTTCCGGCGCGAAAGCTTGCGATCGAGACCTTTCAGTCCCGGCACCCGCGCGTCACGATCGATATCGTGAGCAATTACAGTGCACGGCTGATTTCGAAGCTGCAAAAGCGGCTGATCGATGTCGCGCTCGTTGGCCAGCCGTGCGAATTTCCCGGTCTGGAGACGCTGATCCTCTATTCGAGCCCGGTGAGCCTGCTCGTTCCGCCGGGCGATCCGCTTGCGGGCCTTGGCAAGGTTCCGATGAGCGCCCTCGCAGGCCGCGAAATTCCGGTGACTAACCCGCGGCTCAATCCCGAGCGTTGGGACATGCTTTACAAGCCGTTTTTCGACGCCGGCGCGCGGCCGATGATCGTCAGCGAGGGAGAAACCGCTGTTCCCTTCTACGCCCGCGACCGGTCGCTTGCGGTACTGACGGTCGGCTGGCCGCACAGCGAGCAGGGCGCGCTCGCGGATTTCGTTCATCTCGATATCGAAGGCGAAGTGCCGGTCGCGAAATATGCGTTGGTGCGCCGCGAGGAGCCCGCGCGCGGCCTGCTCGACCATTTCTGGCAGACAGCCGAGCGGGTCGCGGCGGAATTCGACGTTCAGTCGCCGCCGCTATCGAAGCCGGCAGACAATTCGGTCGATTTCGCGATGCAGCATGCCCTGGTCGCTTGACCACAGGCCGAAGCGTTGCGCCTATCGCCCGACAGTCCTACTCTCGATAAAGGTCCGGCGTGGTTTGCTTCCGTGCTCGCCGTAGCGCCCGAACGGGGAACGTGCGAGGTGTCGGGAACGTCGATCGAAACCCTCGCCTGGGGGGAGCGGGGGAAACCCGGCCTCCTGTTTCTCCACGGAAATGGCGGTCACGCTGACTGGTGGCGTTTCATCGCGCCATTCTTTGCCTCCGACTGGCGGGTGGGGGCGATTTCCTGGTCAGGCATGGGACGATCGGGGTGGCGGAAAAGCTACCCGCCCGAGGTTCATCTGGCGGAGCTCCTGGCCGGGGCCGAGGCGACCGGATTATTCGAGGGGACGGTACGACCGTCGATCGTCGCGCATTCCTTTGGCAGCGCTATCGCGTTGAAAGTCGCAGCGAGCCCCGATGGCGCGCGCTTCGGACGGTTGATCGTCGCCGACAATGGCGCGCGGCCGCCGCGCGAAGACCCGTTCGACAATCGGAAGCCCTGGACCAATCCCGGCTACACCAGTCTCGACGAAGGCGCGGCGCGGTTCCGCCTGCGACCCGAACAGCGGTGCGACAATGACTATCTGCTGGCCTTCATCGCTCGGCGTTCGCTCGTCCTCCGGGACGGCCGCTGGCACTGGTGTTTTGACCCCGATGCTGATCGCAGCCGCGGCGTCCCGTTCAGCGGCCACTCGGGCGACGTGATCGCGGCAGCGCAATGCCCGCTCGATTTTCTATGGGGCGACCGGTCGTCGCTGGTTCCGGATGAGGTGATGGCCGCAACACGCGCTGTGGCGCCGCCGGGAACGCGCTTTGTGACGATCCCCGATGCCGGTCATCATCTTATGCTCGACCAGCCACTCGCTTTTGTCACTGCCGTGCGCGCACTTCTCGGGGCTGGCGGTTGAGCATGCGCGTGCGGGGTGCCAAGAAGGGCGGCCCGCCGAGCGAATGGCGCAAATTCTCTCCCCCGTCGATCGTCATCGTCGTCCCGGAAAAATAGACGCCATAGGCCGAGCAAAGATAGAGTGCTGCCGCAACGACATCGGCGACCGTCCCGATCTGTCCGGTGGGCACGGTGTCGCCGGGGGCGATCCCGCGCTGCGCTGCCATTGCAAAAGCCGGGTCGTCGCGCCCTTCGATCATACCGCATGCGACGACATTGCACCGAATATTATCGGCGGCCCATTCGGCCGCCAGGCTGCGCGCGAGATTCTGTATCGCGGCCGAGGCGGCGGCCGATATCGACAAACCCGGCATGCCAAGGTCGGCGGTCTCGGTAAGCATCAGGATCGAACCGCCAAGCTGCGCTCTTTGACGACGGCGGGCGAACTCGGTCGAATAATCGAACGCGGTCCCGAAAAGTTGGTGCATCTCGCTCTGTGCTTGCGCCGGGGGCATGTCCTCGGCTGGCCCAAGCGTCCTCTGCCACCGGCAGTTCACCAATATATCGATGGGCCGTTCAAACCTGTCGAATGCCGAAACCGCGGTCTCGCCTTCGGCGGCGACGAAGACATCTCCGCCAAGCGCTGCGAATGCAGCCGCGAGTCCGCGCGAGACCGGGTCGTCGCCATCGGTCAGCAGGATCGTCTGCCCGGCAAAGCTGCCGTCGGGGACGGGGTAGGGGCGGTAACCGGTCATCCTCATCCCATCCAGAGATTTTCGCGGTCGTAGGGCGAGACAAAAGCGGGCTTCAAAACGTCCCGCCGCAGCCAGTCGCCGCCGTCGATCACGAGATTCGTGCCCGTGATATGACGTGCATAGGGCGAACACAGAAACGCCGCCGCGCGGCCGATTTCCTGTGCGCGCAGCGGGCGTCGCGCTGGTATCGAAATCGCGCGCGGCCCCGCCTTGTCCGGGTCGTATCCCGGGATGCCGGCATGCGGATAATTACCGATTACCAGACCGTTGACACGCACGCCGAGCCGGCCCCACTCGGCCGCGAGTGTCAGCGTCAGGTTCATCTGACCCGCCTTCGCCGCGGCCGCATGCGCGTCGCCGGGCAATCCCAGCCAGACGTAGCTCGCCAGATTGTTGACGATCGCGCCGGGCCTGCCGTCCAGCCGGCGAAAAAATTCCTGGCAGCAGAAGAAGGTGCCGTCGAGAGCGATCCGGGTAACCGCGCGCCAGGCATTGGGGCTGATACGTTCGGCGAGGAGCGGGAAGTTCGCGCCGGCATTGTTTGCGAGGATCGTTATCGGCCCCACCGTCTGTTCGACCCGTTCAAACCCGTCGCAAACCCTCTCGGGTTCCCTTACGTCGAGGGCTATGGGCACCGCGGAGAGGCCCTGTCTGCCCAGACGCTCCGAGACTTGCGTCAGCCTCTCGACGTCGCGGCCTACAAGCGCGACGGTTGCGCCGCAGCGGGCGAACGCCTCGGCCATCGCCAACCCGGTGCCGCTGCCGCCGCCGGTAATCAGCGCGACCTGGCCGGCGAACATGTCTGCCGGCAGCATCGGGTCTGCCGCAGCCGGCGGCTCGGAAAAACTCATGTGCCGCGCAGTTCGGCGCGCCCGTTCTTGAGAACCGTGACGCCGCGATCGGGAACTTGCGCCTCGAAAGAAATGACATCGCCGTCCCGCCACAGGTCGATGACGAGCGCATCGCCGGGGAAGACCGGCGCCGAAAAGCGGGCCGCGAGGCTCGCGAGCCGTTCGGGATCCCATCCGGCAAAGCCTTCGATAACCCCGCGGCAGGCGATGCCGTAGGTACACAGGCCATGCAGGATGGGGCGGTCGAATCCGGCGCGCCGGGCTGCGTCGGGATCGATGTGCAGCGGATTCATGTCACCGCTCAGCCGGTAGATCAAAGCGAGGTCGGGGCGAGTTGCGTAGCGCAGGCTGAGGTCGGGTGCGCGGTCCGGAACCTTGTGCGGGTCAGGAGCGCCCTCACTCGGCGCGCCGCAATGGCCGTCGGCACGGGCAAAGGAGGTGACGCGAACCGTCGCCAGCAGGTCGCCGGTTGCCCCGTCGCGCAAGCTGGTCTCGGTGACGCAGACGGCTCCCTTGTCACCCTTGTCGTAGACCGCCACGACACGGCCCTCGCCTGTAATCTCGCCCTGCGGCGGGATCGGCCGGTGCCAGAGGATCGCCTGCTCGCCATGCACCGAATAACGGTAATCGAAACCCAGCTGCGCCACGGTGACTCCGAGACCGCGCGTGAGAACGGCGGCCAGCGTTGGCATGACCTTCTGATCGACCTCATGGACGAAGGGCAATTCGTTCCGGTCGAGGGGATCCGACGCCATGCCAAGACCGAGTGCATAAAGGATCGCGTCATTCGCGCCCCAGGCCTTTCGCCCGCCGGAACTCGTTTCCTTGAGCACTGCGGGATATTGAATGGGCATGTCGGCCTCCTCAGTCTCGGCGTCAATTGCGATAGCCCATCATTATCGCTGCCGGTCCTTTGGCGGTCCACAAGTGTGTCGCCCGAACATATGCGAATAGTCGTCTCCTTGCTTCCGAACAGACACTAAAGCTGTCCGCCAAGATGCTCTCTAATCGCTTGACCGGTAGGGAAGAAGGGAAGCCGACATGGTGCTGAATATAAAGCGGGAAGGGCGGGTCGCGGTCCTCAAGCTCAACAGGCCCGACAGCCTCAACGCGCTGAGCGGCGATCTTCACGATGCGCTGAACGCTGCGGTTGCCGATGTTGCGCAAGACGAGAGTGTCGGATGCGTTGTCGTGACCGGCGCAGGCCGAGCCTTTTGCGCTGGTGGCGACACACGGTCGGGCGGCGCGCGCGATACCGGTCCGAAGAGCCAGGAACAGCGCGTCGACGCGATGGTGCACCATGCCGAGACGGTAAGGCTGCTGCACTTGATGCCGAAACCGACGCTGGCGATCGTCAACGGGGCGGCGGCGGGCGCCGGTCTCGCGCTTGCGCTCGCGTGCGACATGCGCATTGCAGCAAGCGACGCGATGATGACGACCGCTTATGTCCGGCTTGCGCTTTCGGGCGATTTCGGTTGCACCTATTTCCTGACGCGGCTCGTCGGGCCCGCAATTGCCGCGGAATTGATGTTTCTGAGCGAAAAAATTGCGATGGACCGGGCTCTCCAACTAGGCTTGGTCAATCGCGTCATGCCGTCCGGCGATCTGCTCGCCGAGGGAATGCGAATGGCGAACGAGCTTGCCGCAATGCCGCCCGTGACGCTGCGCCTGATGAAGCGCAATATCGCGGCGGCCTCGCACGCCAGCCTCGACGAGATGATCGAACGCGAAGCCACCGCGATGGTCCGTTGCACGAAGACGCAGGACGCCAAGGAGGCGCTGGCTGCGCGCCGCGAAGGACGACCTGCGGTCTTCGTTGGCTACTGACCGGGCTTCTTACGCTTTTTCGAGAATATGAACCGCCGAACAGGTCCCCAGTCCGACGACATGGGCGAGACCCATGCGGGCGCCTTCGACTTGCCGCGCCCCGGCGTCGCCGCGCAGATGCAGGCTCAACTCATAGAGATTGGCGACACCCGTGGCACCGATCGGATGCCCCTTCGACAAGAGACCTCCAGAGACGTTGACCGGTATACGCCCGCCGAGCGCAGTAGCCCCGCTGTCGATCATGTCATTGGCCTCGCCGGCGCCGCAAAGCTGCAGATTCTCATAATGCAGCAATTCGGCAGTGGCGAAGCAGTCGTGTAACTCCACGAGGTCCAGGTCCTTGGCGTCGATCCCGGCCATCTCATACGCGCGTGCTGCTGCAAGCTGGGTCGCGGTGTTGATGTCGGGCATCTGGGGATTGCGTTGCTGCCACGGATCCGACGCGAGGGCCGACGCGCGGATGCGGATCGCGCGGTCCATCAAGCCGAGCTCGCGAACCTTCTTGCCGGACATCAGGACCACCGCCGCGGCCCCGTCGACGTTGATCGAGCACATCAGCTTGGTGTTGGGATAGGCGATCATTTCGGCCTCCATCACCATCTCGAGCGGCGTTTCCTTGCGGAGCACCGCCTTCGGATTCATTGTCGCGTGATGATGGTTCTTCACCGATACCTTGGCGAACTGCGCGAAGCTGGTGCCATATTTGGCCGCATATTCGCGTCCCGCCTCTGCAAAGGTCGCGGGCATCGAGGTCGATCCCATCAGGCCTTCGATCGGAATCGCCGACTGCCGCGCCGCGCCGAGCATTCCCATTCCGGTCATCTGCTCGACCCCCACCGCCAGCGCGATATCATAATCGCCCGTCCGCACCGCCATCCACGCTTCGCGCACTGCCGTGGCCCCGGTTGCGCACGCGTTTGATACATTGGCGATCGGAATACCGGTCTGACCGATCTGCTGGAAAATCTTCTGGCCGACCATCGTTTGGAACACGCAGCCGCAATAAGCGGTCTGAATGTCATGAACGGTGATCCCGGCATCATCGAGTGCGCCAAGGACGGCCTCGGCGCCAAGCGAAGCCGGCGTTCGGTGGGGATAGCGACCGAAAGCAATCATTTCGATCCCGGTAATATAGACATCGCTCATGATATTGACCTTTCGTCAGTCGGCCGCGAGCGGCTCGAAAAAATGGCTGATATAGGCGTTCCCGTCCGCATCCCGGCGGCCCAGTGCGTCGTCGAAGACGATCCGAACGCGCATTGCGCCGTCGATCTGGTCCGCATCGAAAGGGACGCCCCGCAGATTGCCCTTCAGCGACGGGCCGTCGTCGATATCAACGACGGCCGAGATGAACGGGACGGCGGTGCCTGGAAAGCTGCGATGGACGATCGAGTAGCTGTGAAGAGTGCCTTCATATCGGGGCTCGTGTGCGTCAAAGCCGTCGCGCGACCCGCATCGCGCGCAAGCGAGCCGCTCGGGTTCGAGAAACATCGTGCCGCATGATCTGCATTTCAGGAACGACAGGCGCGGCTCGGGGCCATCGAGTTGAATGTAGGAAGCTGCGGGGAGCGGCGAGGGGAGAGGGGTGTCGGTCATGGCATGGCTCCATTTTTCAATTGTCGTCAGCGGCCGGCGAAGATCGACCGGCGCATCGGTGGTCTGCGGGGCCGAGGCGTCGTCATCGGCCCAGGGATCGCGGGGCATACCGAGCACGCGCTCGGCCAGCTTGTTGCGGTGGATCTCGCTCGTCCCGCCACCGATCGTCGAGGCGCGTGTCGAAAGCCAGGCGCGCGTCCAGCGCGTTTCTTCGAGTCCTGCGGCTCCCTGAGCGTCGACCATCAACTCGAACAATTCCTTCTCATTCTCCTGCCCGACCAGCTTCGAGATGGACCCCTCTGCACCTGGGTTGTCGCCCGCAGTAAAGCGCGCGACGTTGCGCAGGCCGTGCAGCTTGACGATCTGGGTTGTCGCCCAGGCGGACGCAAAACGTGCGCGCAGGTCGTGATCGATGCCGCGCTGCGCTTCGCGCTCGGCGATCGTGCGTGCCACGCGGGCGACCGTCTCGGCCTGCGCCGCTTGCGAGCCCAGGAAGTTGGTGAGATGTTCGCCCACCATCGTCGTGCGGTTGATCCGCCACCCGTCGTTCATCGATCCCACGATATTGTCGAGCGGCACCCGCACATTGTCGAAAAAGACTTCGTTGAATGATAATCACCGTTGTTCCTGCGGATCGGGCGAACCTCGATGCCGTCGCTGTCCATCGGGATCAGTACGACGCTGATGCCTGCATGCTTGGGATGCATTGGCCCGGTACGGATGAGTGCATACATCCAGTCGGCAATCTGCGCCTGGCTCGTCCAGATCTTGTGACCGTTGATCACCAACTCGTCGCCATCGACCTCTCCGCGGGTCCGCAGCGATGCGAGATCGGACCCTGCACCGCGTTCCGAAAAACCGCCTGCCCACAAGATGTCGGCCCGCCGTGTCGGCGCCAACAGCAGTTTCTGCCGTTCGGAGCCGTGCGCGATCAGTGTCGGGCCGACGAGCATTAACCCGCGGTTTCCGGGGAGCGGGGGCAGGCCGCGCCGGGTCAATTCGGCATAGTAGAGCACTTGCTGGGTAAAGCTGGCCTCGCGGCCGCCCGCGGATTTCGACCAATGAAGACCTGCCCAGCCGGCGTCGGCCAGCTCCCCTTGCCAGGCCCGGCGTTCAGTCATCCCCGCCCGTTTGAGAGTCTTGGCGCGCTCGGCGCTCACATGTTCGTCGAGCCACGCGCGAAACGGTTCGATAAAGGCTTCGTCTTCGCTCGAGGGAATGAAGCCGAGATCCATGCCCGCGAACTGGTCAGCGCGCGATCGTGCACCCGAATTGGCTGCCTCGAGCGCAGTCTCGCCCAGAACCCGCAGATTCTGCGTAAAACTGCCGAAGGTCAGGTTGCAATGTTTTGCGCGGCGCATCAACAAATGCAGATCATGTTCCCACGTACAACCGATCGCCCCGTGCATCTGGACGGCTTCGCCAGCGACCCAGGTAGCCGCGCGGGTCGCCTGCGCCTTTGCGAGCCTCGCCGCGTCGAAATCGGGAACGCCGTCGTTGATCGATCGGACGGCGCCCCATAGCGCCGAGCGCGCACCTTCGACCGCAATCAGGCAGTCGGCAAGTTTCTGCTTCACGGCCTGGAAGCGACCGATCGGCTGACCGAATTGCTCACGCTGGAGCGCATAGTCGCGCGTCATGTCGAGGGCCGCTTGGGCAACGCCGAGCGCTTCTGCGGCAATCAGCGTCTGCACGATTGCCGTCAGCCGCCGGATCGGGAAATCCGAGACAGCCTCGGTGCGGGCACCGTCGAATTCGACGCGCGCTAGCCGGCGCGTTGGGTCAAGGCTCGCTATCTCGGTCCGGGTTATCCCGCCAAGCGAGAGGTCGACGCTCCACCAGCGCCCGTTTACGGGCACGAGAGCGACCTCGATCGCGGCGCCGTCGACCATATCGGCGATGGTACCGCTGATGGTCCATTCCTCGCGGCCTTCGGTCGGCGAGACCGTGAGCTCAACGGCAGCGCCGTCCGCCGCAGAGAGGCCGGCACCGACGACAATTTCACCGGCGGCAAGCGCTTGGCCGAGCGAGGTGGCTTGCGGAGTCATCGAGGAAGCAAGAACATGAGCTGCGGCAAAGACCGATGTGCTCGGGATCGGGGCGACGATCCGTCCCAGCGCTTCGGCTGCGATGACTTCCTCGGCGAGGCTCATTTCGACCCCGCCGTGCGCTCCTGGAAGCACGATCCTAAAATCCCAGCTCCGCGAGGTTGGACCAAAGGGCTCCGTCGATCGGAGGGCCTCCTTCGGCCGCGTGACGCGCCGCGTCGCGCGTGCTGAGGAGGCGGCCGAGGATATGGCTGATCTCTTCTTGGTCGGGTGTAAGCATGATAATTCCTAGCGGTGTCGCAATATGGCCGCAGCGTTGTCGAAGCTTTGCGCGTGCGTCCAAGTCGAACTCGAAGACCGTCGGACCCCGAATGACATAAAAGGCGATGCGGGAGCCTTTTTTGCCGGGAATCTGCCGTTCGTCCGGCTTGATGGGAAAACGACCGGTTTGGCGGCACGAAAGACATTTGTCCTCGGCGCCCGCACTCGGCCATCGTCGGCTGAATGATGAGGGTCGAGGTCTAGATGCAGATTGAATTCACCAGCGAGGAAATGGCGTTTCGCGCCGAGGCGCGCGGCTGGCTGCGCGCCAATGTGCCCGCGGTCGAGCGACCGATCCATAGCGACCGTGCCCTCGATATCCGCGAGTTCGACCTTGAATGGCAGCGCAAACAGTTCGACGCAGGCTGGGCCGGTATCTCGTGGCCAAGCGAGTATGGCGGCCGCGGCGCGAGCCTGATCGAACAGCTCATCTGGCACGAGGAATATGCCCGGGCAGGGGCACCGCGCGCCGGGTCCTGCTTTGTCGGTCTCAGCCACGCCGGGCCTACTCTCATCGCGCGCGGGACGTCCGAACAACAAGCCTTCCACCTCCCGCGCATCCTCCGAGGCGATTCGGTCTGGTGCCAGGGGTTTTCGGAACCGGGTGCAGGGTCGGACCTCGCCGCGCTCGGCACGCGCGCCGCGATCGATGGCGACGAACTGGTCGTCAACGGCTCCAAGATCTGGACGAGCTATGCCGCGGTCGCCGACTACCAGGAACTATTGTGCCGGACCGAAGCCGGGGGCCGAAAGCATAGCGGGTTGAGCTGGGTCATTTGCCCGATGGACACCCCCGGGATCGAGCTGCGCCCCATCCTCACAATGGTTGGACCGAATGATTTCCACTTCTGCCAGGTTTTCTACAACGACGTTCGCATCCCGCTCGCCAATGTGGTTGGCGAGGTCAACGATGGCTGGAACGTGGCGAATGCAACGCTCGGTTTCGAGCGGGGCACCGGATTTGTCGCCGACCAGATCCAGAACAGCGAACTTGTGGAAAGGCTGATCGCGATGGCGCGGGGGCGCTGCGGTCTCGACGGTCTCTCGCCCGCCATCGACGACGGCGATTTCGCGTCGCGTCTCGCCATGTCCCGCGCCGAAATGGCCGGCGTCCGGGCCATGACCTACGCTACCGTTTCGCGCGCGGCGAACGCCAACCCCGGACCCGAAGGCTCGCTGGTGAAGCTCTTCTTCTCCGAGGCATCGCAGCGGCTCCGCCGACTCGGGGTCGACCTGCTGGGGCCGGAAGCGCTCGAGCTGTCCTCGGACACCGGCCTTACGACACCCTATCTGCGGTCCTATGCGGCCTCAATTGGAGGCGGCACGTCCGACGTGCAGCGCAACATCATCGCCGAGCGCGTGCTTGGCCTGCCCCGGGCGCCGCGGCCATGATCGACATGGAAATCTCTTCCGAACAGCGACAAATCGTCGACTCGGTCCATAATTTTCTGGCCGACGCCCTGCCTTACGATCGCTTCGTGCCGCGCCCGACCCCCGTTCCGAACGCCGACCGCGCCGCCTTCACGCAGCTCGGTGAGCTTGGCGTATTCGGTCTTGGTCTTGCCGAAGTCGGCGGCGGCGTCGGCTACTCGTTGATCGAGGAAGTGCTGGTTGCGCGCGAACTCGGGCGGTTCCTCGTGTCGCCGGCAGTTGTCGCGACGATGATCGGCGTGCATGTGGCGCATTTCGCGGGCGAGCGCGGTCTCGTCGAAGCGATGATGCGCGGCGGGACGCCGGTAGCGGCCGCGCTCGCCTTCGCTCCTGCCGCGACACATTTGCGGCAATTTCATCTCGTCGATGCCGGAGGTGCCGAATGGGCTCTGCTGTGGAGCGAGGGCGGCCTTGCTCTCGCGCACCGTGACAGCTGGCACGATGCGCAGGACCTGGACTCGATCGACAGCACGCTGACGCTGGCACGGGTCGCGCTGAAGGATATCATGCCGCCGCTCCGGGCGCCGCCGCGACCGGGCTGTGGCGGCGTGCGCAGTTGCTCGTGTCGGCCTATCTGACAGGGCTTGCGGAGGCGGCGCTCGATGACTCGGTCGGATATGCGAAGGTCCGCGAGCAGTTTCAGCAACCGATTGGCGCCTTCCAGGCCGTCAAGCACCGCTGCGCCGACATGCTGACTCGCGCGTCGGTTGCGTGGAACAGCACGATCTTTGCCGCATTGACCGATCAAGCCGAAGGTCCGGACGCCGATTTCCAGGCGATCGCAGCCAAAATCCTGGCAAGCGATGCGGCCTTCAGGAACGCCGCCGTCAATATCCAGAACCATGGCGCCTATGGATTCACCGGTGAACATCACGCGCATCTTTTCGTCAAACGTGCGCATTTTCTCGACCGCTTCGGTGGCGATGCCACCTACCAGAAGCGGCGCATGCTCGCCGCGAATGCGCCGTCGTCTGATGCGGAGCGATCGTCGCCTGTCGACGGGCTGGCCGGATAATCAGGAAGGGACATTCGAATGACGACCATCGCCGAACAGATCGCCGCCCATTTCGGCAGCTTGCCGACGCTCGAGCCCGAAAGCGTCGCGGTGCGGTATCACGACACAGAGACGAGCTGGGGCAACTCGGGCTGGTCGCGGACGGCATCCTTGAGTGCCTGGCAGCCGCAGGCGTTCCAGAGGGCTCGTCGATTGGCTGGATCGCCCGCAACGATCCGGCCCTTCTCGGGGCCCTAATCGGGTTAATCAAGGGCGGATATACGGTGTCGCCGGTCAATCCGCACCAGCCGGTGCAGAAGATTGCCGAGCAGCTTCGTGCGCTCGGGATGGCGGCCAGCGTCGGGGTCGCCCAGGATTTTCACCCCGAAGTTCGTGAGGCCCTCGCAGATACGGGCGGAGTCGGCGTCACGATCGATGCCCAGGCTGTCCCGGCGGCGCGCCTGCTCGCGGACGGTGATACGGTCGGGAGTGGCCCATTCCGAAAGCTCGACGATGCGATCGTCGAGCGTCTGACCAGCGGGACGACGGGCGAGCCCAAGCGAATTCAGGTGCCCGCGGCGACCTTTCAAAAAGCGCTGGAACTCGGAGCTCGATCGGAAAAAGACAAGCAGGCCGAGCCGCTCAAGGTCAAGCGATCACCTGGAATCTTGTTGACGACATTCTCGCATTCGGGGGGGCTTTGGGGCGCGCTTCTGGCGCTCAATCAGGCGCGTCCGGTCGAACTGTTCGACAAGTTCGACGTCCAGCGCTGGGCCGATGCGGTCGAGCGCGGTCAGGTCAAGGCGGCCAATCTGGTGCCCTCCATGATCACGATGGTCCTCGAGCAGGGCGTTGCGCCCGAAAAGATCAAGAGCCTGCTCGTTATCCGCGCGGGGACCGCACCGCTCGATCCCGAGACGCAACGCGCATTCGAAGAGGCTTACGGGATTCCGGTTCTCACCGAATATAGCGCCTCCGAATTCATGGGAGGTATCGCCGGGTGGTCACTTGCTGACCATAAACTCTATGGCGAATCGAAGCGCGGCGCTGCAGGCACCCTGCGTCCCGACATGCAGGTCAAGATTACCGACGTCGAGACGGGCGAAGAGCTGGAGCGCGGGCAGATCGGAATCCTCAATCTCAAATCACCGCGGATCGGCCCCGACTTTATCAAGACGACCGATCTTGCATCCTTCGATACCGACGATTTCCTCTGGATTCATGGCCGCGCGGACGAAGCCATCAACCGGGGCGGATTCAAGATCCTGCCGGAGAAGGTCGCGGAGACGCTGCGTCTGCACGACGCGGTGCGCGAGGCGGGCATCCTTGCGGTCAGGGACAGCCGGCTCGGCCAGGTCCCGATCGCGGTGGTCGAGATCGTCGAGGGGGCGCAAACGAGCGAGCAGGACCTCAAGGATTTCGTTCGCTCGCAGATGCCGGCCTATATGGTTCCAACCTCGATCGAACTGGTCGACGCCTTGCCGCGGACGCTGTCGATGAAGGTCGACCGGCCGGCGCTACGCGCGCTCTTCCAAGACAAGTATCACTTCTGACCGGCCGACAGCGGGCGGCTACATCACCGGCATTTGGATAAGGGACATCAATGGAAACTCAGACGCAGGCCGATACTCCGCGCGATATCGATTCGACGATTAGCGACGAAGACATCGAGAGGGCCACTGCCCAGATTGGCATTCCCCAGCGCCGCTTCGTGAAGGCGTTCAACGAGACCGCGACGACCGACGGCATGCGGCATTTCGCTTTCGGTCTCGTCGGTGATGACAATCCGCTGTGGCACGACCCAGACTATGCAAAGAATACGCGTTGGCGTGGTCCCGTAGCGCATCCGTTGTTCATCCAGACAATGGGTATCAATGAGTGCCCGTCCTATTCGCCCGAGCACAAGGCGCTGTTCCGCGGCCTTTTCCGCGGGATCGGCAAATATCTGGCTTCGACGACCTGGACCTTCTTCAAGCCGATCTTCCCAGGCGACACCGCCTATGAGGAATATGTCACCTCTGACATTCAAGTGAAGCAATCAAGTTTTTCGGGAGGCCGCTCGGTCATCGATAGCTACCGCTCGCTCTATGTCGACGCCGCGGGGGCGCCGCTGGCGACGCGCGAACATTCGCTCGTCAATGCCGAGCGCAAGGGGTCGAAGGAAAAGGGCAAATATGCCGACGTTGCGCGGCACACCTATACGCCCGACGACATAGCGCGGATCGACGAGGTTTATGCCGCCGAACAGCGGCGCGGCGCCACCATCCGCTATTTCGAAGACGTCGAAGTCGGCGAGGCGCTGACCCCGGTCGCGAAGGGTCCGTTGTCGATGGTCGACCTGATCTGCCGCCATATAGCCACGGGCATGGCCGACGGATATGACATTGGGCCTCTGCGTTATGGCTGGCGAGCGCGCGGCAAGATCGCGCCCTTTTACACACCCGATGCCTGGGGGGTGCCCCAGCCACAACAGCGCGTGCACTGGGACGACAGCCGCGCGCAGGACCTCGGCCTGCCTGGCGGATATGATTATGCGATCATGCGTTTTGCCTGGCTGACGCATCTCCTGACCAACTGGATGGGCGACGATGGCTGGATCGAAAGCTATGGCGTCGAGCTGCGCCAGTTCAATTTCGTCGGGGATTTCCACATCATCGGCGGTAGCGTGACAGGCAAGTCGGTCGAAAACGGCCGGCCCACGGTTGAGATCGTACTGGAAGCCACGAACCAACGCGGCGACATCACCACGCGCGGAAAGGCGAAGATACTGCTCCCTTCGCGCGAATATGGTGCAGTGATCCTGCCCGAGGCGCCGATCGAGCTCGTGCGGCGCGGTGCAAACATGATGGCGGAAGCGGCAGCGCGCAAGGCGGCTGGCTAACATAGGGGGCAGGGAATGGTTGATAGACTGCGATTTGACGACGAAGTCGTCGTGTGACGGGCGCCGGCAGCGGCCTCGGGCGTGCCTACGCGCTCGAACTCGCCGCGCGCGGGGCAAAGCTGGTCGTCAACGATCTTGGCGGATCGACCGACGGGCAGGGGTCCGACGCTTCAGCCGCGGCGCGCGTGGTTGCGGAAATTGAGGCCCAGGGCGGCGAGGCGGTGGCAAGCTTCGATAGTGTCGCGACGCCTGCGGGCGGGAAGGCCATCGTCGCGGCAGCGCTCGACAAATGGGGCCGGCTCGATGCGCTCATCTCGAACGCGGGCATCCTGCGCGATCGCAGCTACGCGAAGCTCGATTTCGACGAAGCCCGTTCGGTGATTGACGTCCATTTGTGGGGCGGCGGCTTTTTCGTCGCGCAACCGGCCTTCAACGCGATGAAAGAAGGCGGGAGGGGCGGTCGAATCCTGCTGACGACCTCGGCCTCCGGGTTGCTCGGCAATTTCGGCCAGGCGAGCTACGGAGCCGCGAAAATGGGCCTGGTCGGTCTCATGCGCACCTTGCGGATCGAAGGCGAGAAGGCCGGCATCAAGGTCAATGCGCTGGCGCCGATCGCCGGAACCCGCCTGACGGGGGCACCCGTCGACGACGATGCACCCAAGGGACCGGGCAAGGTTGCGCCCATCGCGGTCGCACTCGCGCACGCCCAATGCCCGACAAATGGTGAAATCTATATGGCGGGCGCGGGCTGGTATTCGCGGGTGATGATCGGCGTCACCGAAGGTTGGGTCTCGCCCGACGCGACGGCTGAAACGATCCTCGCCAACTGGGACAAGGTTTCCGACGCATCTACCTACAGCGAGCCGCGGAGCGCTGGCGATATCAGTACGATCATGCGAAACATCACGGGATGATTTACTCAGGAAAGACGGCCGATGACTGACAGCATAAGAATGGATGTCACAGCGGCGGTAGCGGTTATCACGCTCAACCGTCCCGATCGCCATAATGCAATGGACAATGCGATGAGCGCCGCCTTTGGCGAAGCGATCTCCGCTGCGCAGGACGATCCCGCGGTCCGCGCCATTTTGCTGCGAGGCGAAGGTAAATCGTTTTGCACCGGCCGTGATACCGCGGCGCTCGGCGTCCGCGCACCCGGCGTCAGCGATTTTGCGCATGTCAGCAAGAGCCAGAAGCGCAAATTCCAGATACTCGACAGTCAGAAGCCGTTCGTGGCCGCGATCCGCGGTTATGCGATCGGGGGCGGCTGTGAGCTGGCGCTGCAGTGCGATATTCGCGTCGCGTCCGCGACGGCGCAATTCTCGCTCCCCGAAATCGATCATGGGATCATCACCGACGGCGGCGGCTCGGTGATCACCGCCGCGGTTGCGGGGCCCTCACGCGCCAAATATCTCTTGATGACGGGCGAACGCATCGACGCCGCGCAGGCGCTGGCCTGGGGCATGGTCGATTTCGTCGTTGATGACGCCGATCTCGATTCACGCGCGCTTGAGATCGCGAGCAAGATCGCCGCGCGCCCGCCGATTCATGTCGCCATGGCCAAGCAGCTGATCGACGGCGTCCACGGCGACCAGATTCGCCGCGGCATTCGCGAGGAACTCGTCGCCATATCGGCGCTGTACAAGACCGAGGATCGCCAGGAAGCGCGCGCGGCGCGCAACGAAAAGCGCAACCCCGTTTTCAAAGGACTTTGACCTGATGGCGCTTGCCGAACCCTTTGCGGTCGATCATCCGTTTATGCCGCCCGACACATTCAAAGACGATGTCATCCTCGTCACTGGCGGCGGTACGGGGCTCGGTAAGGCGATGGCACAGATGTTCGCGCGCCACGGCGGCCGCATTGCGATCGCGAGCCGGAAGGAGGAGCATCGGGCGGCGGGCGTCGCGGCGATCGAGGCGCTTGGCGGTACCGCGATCGGTGTGGCACTCGACATCCGGGATCCCGAACAGGTGACGCGCGCGTTCGACGAAATCGAGGCGTCGCTCGGTCCGGTTACGATTCTGATCAACAACGCCGCCGGCGCTTCATGGCACCCGCCGAGGACATTACGCCCAATGGTTGGCGGGCGGTTACACAGATCGTTCTCGACGGTACCTTTTTCTGTTCGCAGGAGCTGCATCGTCGCCGGGTGGCCGCAGGGGGCTCCGGCGCCATCCTGAACATCGGAGCCACATTCGCTTGGACAGGCGGCCCTGGGTCGGCGCATTCGGCCGCGGCGAAAGCCGCGGTCACCAACCTCACCCAGACGCTCGGCGTCGAATGGGCGATCGACGGCGTACGGATCAACACGCTCGCTCCCGGCTATTTTCCGCATGACGATACCGCCGCGCATATGAAGGGCGACTGGTCCGGCGAGGAAAAGCGGTCGAAGCAGATGCCCGCGGGACGCGTCGGCAGATTGCAGGAACTTGCTTGGTCGGCCGTTTTCCTTTGCTCGCCTTATGCGTCCTACATTACCGGCCATACCCTCGTCGTCGACGGCGCAAACTGGTTGCGTCACCGCGCGTCGAGCGCACCCGATTTCGTCCCCGTGCGCGAATGGGCACGGCAACGCCCTCAGGATTGACGCCCGCTTCCCGCGTCAGGGTGTCGATACGCCTGATGGTTCGACGGGCAGGAGGCCATGATCGGGAGTTGCCTCTTTCCAGCGAACTGACCCGATCGGGCGTTCGAGCATGATGGTCGCGCGGATCGGGCCGGGGCCCTCATGCAAGGCAGCGACCTCCTTCTGGATCTGAGCCTCCTTGACGGTCGGTCGATCGCGCTGGCGCAGGAAATCGAGCCAGGTCGCGCAGACGTAGCGTTCGCGCCAAATCCAGGGATCGCGAATATCGCGGGCTACCGAGCAGGAGCGCGCGCCGTTGCGCTTGCGGCTACGCTGCAACTGCTGGACCAGGATGTAGAAGCGACGCGCCTTCTCGGGGGCGACGCGATAGTCGATCTCGACGGCGATCGGGCCGCTGCGCGGGGTGAGGGCGAGCGTGGACGACAGCTCCTTGCGCTGGGCTGACATTTCCTTGTCTTCCACCTTGACCACCGGCATTGGCATCCATCGTCCAAGGATCAGCGCTACGGCGACGAGAAGCACCGCCGAGGTGTAAAGCGCGCCCGAAAGCCCGATCTCGGTGGCAGCCCGGCCCCAGGCCCAACCACCCAGCGCGATCCCGCCGGCCGTTGCGGCCTGAAAGGTCGCGAGCGTCCGGCCGGCGACCCATCGCGGCGCGGTCAGCTGGATACTGATATTGCAGATCGCGACCGAAATCAGCCAGCCGGCGCCCGCCACCGCGAGCGCGAGCGCGGTGATGATTTCGGAGCGGCTGGTGCCGACCACGACGGCCATCGCTGCCACGCCGAGACTGCAAAGTCGCATTACCGCTTCGGTCGATAATTTGGCGCGCAGCGACGCGAGCGCGATGCCGCCAAGGACGGCGCCGATCCCGAAGGCCCCCAGCAGCAAGCCGAAGATCCGGGAATCTCCGTGCAAAATGTCGCGCGCGATAAGCGGGAGCAGCGCGGCGATCGCAGTTCCGGCAAAGGCCGACGAAAAAGTCCGCCACAACGGAGTGCGGATCCGCGGAGAGTGTAGGACGTAGCGAAGCCCCGCGATCGTGGCCTCGACCAGCCGTTCGGGCGGCAGCCGCGGGATTTCCCGGGCGCGCTTCCACAGGATCATCACCACGATTAACGGCAGGTAGCAGATGGCAGCAGCGATGAAGGCCGCGGCGACCCCGGCCCAGGCGACGATGACACCGCCGATCGCTGGGCCGACGCTGCGTGCTATGTTGAAGCTGACGCTGTTCAGCGCGATAGCGCTGGGAAGCAGCGCGGGGGTGACTTGCTCGCCGACTGACGCCTGCCACGACGGTCCGAACAGGGCCATCCCGCTGCCGACGAGAAAGGTGAACAGAAGAAGACTCGCGGGGCCGACATGGCCCCCGAACACCGCGATCGACAACAGGATCGAGCCGACAAGCGAGGCGATGATCGCGAAGAGGATGACGAGACGCCGGTCATAGATATCGGCAATCGCGCCCGCAGGCAGGGCAAAGAGAGTGATCGGCAGAGTGAGCGCGGTCTGGACGAGCGCCACCTGCTCGGGCGTGCCGTTCATTTCGACCATCGCCCAGCCCGCCCCGACACCTTGGATCATTCGTCCGGTGTTCGATAACAGGCTCGCGGTCCAGATGCGGCGGAACAGGCCTTGCTTCAGCGGTTCGATCATTTCGGTGGAGATCATGCCGGCATCCATCCTCTTGCGACGAGGGCGACCCATGCGGCGCCGGTACCGCGGCCTGCCGTGTCGACGATGAAAGCCTGCCAAGCGGGCGAGCAAAAATCCTATGCGTTTACGCGCTCGATTGGCGAAAATGGGCCATAGTCATCGCGATCTGCGCTCGATAACGATGCCTCATGAAATTGCGCGCCGACAAAGAGTTGCAAGCCCGTTGGCGTGCCGACGGCCACTGGCGCGATCAGACGCTCGACCAGGCCTTCGAGATCGCAGCGCGGCGCCATCCGGAGGCCCTTTTGACCGTCCACGCCACCCGCGGGCCTCGCTCGATTTCGCTCGGCCAGTTGCGCGATCGCGGGCGCGCGCTTGCTGGCGCCCTGCATGGCCTCGGTCTGAAGGCCGGCGACGTCGTAGCGATGCAAATGCCCAATTCGATCGAGACAGCGCTCGTCTACCAGGCAGCGGCGGCGCTCGGCTGCGTCATCCTGCCCATCGCAATGATCTACGGACCGCGCGAACTCGGGTTCGTGTTGCGCGACGCGCGCGCCAAAATGCTTTACATACCCGATCGGTGGCGGCAAACCGATTGCGTCCAGACCGTGCGGGACAGCGGACAATTACCCGACCTCAAAGCCGTTGTCGTCGTAGGCGACGGCGATGCTGGCGACTATATGCGCTGGGACGATTTCGAGGGACTTGCGGCCACGGACAATTGGCCCGCAGTGGGTGCCGACGATGCGGCCTTCATGGTATATACGTCGGGAACGACTGCCGACCCCAAGGGTGTGCTCCACAGCGCCAACAGCTTATTGGCCGAAGTCTGGCAAAGCTATCCCGACAATGACCCCGCCAGCCGCGTGATGTCGCCTTATCCGGCGGGCCATGTGGCGGGCGCGCTTGGCGTCCTCGCGCATGCCGCAGCGGCGCGGCGAACCATATTGTTCGAAACCTATGATGCCGACGCGGCGGCACGCTATGTTGGCTCGGAGCGCATCACCCACACGGCGGGGACGCCGTTTCACTATCTCGCACTGCTCGATGCCGCTGAGGCGCTTGGCTGCGACATGGGATCGCTGCGCGCTTGCGGTACGGGCGGCGCGACCGTTCCCGAATCGCTGGTAGCGCGCGCGGAAGCGGCCGGGATTCACATGTTCCGACGTTACGGGATGAGCGAGCATCCCACCGTCACCCAGGGTGCGGACGGCGATCCGCTGTACGTCCGCATGACGACCGATGGCCGATTGCGCCCCGGCGTCGAGGTTCGCATCGTCGACGACGATGGCAATGACGTTGAAACCGGTACGGAAGGGGAAGTGGCGACGCGCGGCCCCGATATGTTTCTTGGCTATAGCGATCCCGCCATCGACGCCGGTGCGTGGCTTCCCGGCTGCTGGTTCCTGTCGGGCGACATTGGCCGCCTCGATGCAGCGGGTCTGCTCGCCATTACCGATCGCAAAAAGGATATCATCATTCGCGGCGGCGAGAATATTTCCTCGCGCGAGGTCGAGGACTTGCTGCTCCGGATTCCCGGCGTTCGTGAGGCTGCCGCCGTCGGTTATCCCGATGACCGCCTTGGCGAACGCGTTTGCGCCTATTTGATTGTCGATGACGACCTTGCCATCGATCTTGCTGCCATCGATGCAGCCTTCCAGGCGTTTGGTGCGGCGCGGCAGAAGACGCCCGAGCGCGTGATCTTCGCGCGGGACCTCCCGCGGACCCCCGTGGGCAAGATCAGGAAGGCGGAGCTGCGCCGGGACCTGCGCGAGGCGTTGTCCTAGGCTCGGTCAACCCGCATCAGGTCGCATGAGGCTGGGCGATCCATCGTCGCGCGGCAACATGACGAGGCCCTTCTCAACCGCTTCGGCCATCGTGTGCGCCGAGAAATCGGCTTCGGGAAGGAGCGCGGGCCCACGCTCGAGCCGCACTTCGCGGACGATGCCGCCGCCCGCGACGATGGTCTTGCCCGTCTGGTCGCCCGACAGCGAACTGACCATGTAAAGCACGACAGCGGCGACCCTGTCGGTCGTATAGACCGCCTTGTAGGCGTCATCGGTGACGGCCTCGGTCAGCCGGGTATTGGCGGCGGGCGCGAGCGTCCAGACTCGGATGCCGTATTTTTGACCCTCAAGTGCCAAGGTGTTCGAAAAACCCCAGACGCCGCCCTTGGCGGCGCCATAATTTCCCTGCCCGAACTTGCCCGAAAGACCCGAGGTTGATGTCGTGTTGACGACGACGCCACCGCCATTTTCCCGCATCCAAGCAAATATCGGCTTGGTCACGCAAAAGGTGCCCTTGAGGTGAACGTGCATCACATCGTCCCAGTCCGCCTCGTCCATCTTGATCAGCGTCCGGTCCCGGAGGATTCCGGCATTGTTGACGAGGATG